>NZ_RZPW01000190.1:0-9085 GCF_003998455.1 Mesorhizobium sp. M7A.F.Ca.CA.001.08.2.1
TCTCGACAAGGCGCGCCGGCTGCTGTGGCCGGTCAAGCAGAAATATGGGCGCAAGATCTCCTGGGCCGACCTGCTGATCCTCACCGGCAACGTCGCGCTGGAATCGATGGGCTTCAAGACCTTCGGTTTCGCCGGCGGCCGCGCCGACGTCTGGGAACCCGAGCAGGACGTCGATTGGGGTTCGGAAACCAAGTGGCTCGACGACAAGCGCTACTCCGGCGACCGCGAACTCCAGGGCCATCTCGGCGCCGTCCAGATGGGTCTGATCTATGTCAATCCGGAAGGGCCGAACGGCAAGCCGGATCCGCTGGCCTCGGCACGCGATATTCGCGAGACGTTCGGCCGCATGGCCATGAACGACGAGGAGACCGTGGCGCTGATCGCCGGCGGCCACACCTTCGGCAAAACCCACGGCGCCGGCGATGCTTCGCTTGTGGGTGCGGAGCCGGAAGGCGCCGGCATCGAAGCGCAGGGCCTCGGCTGGTCGAGCAAGCATGCCACGGGCATCGCCGGCGATGCCATCACCTCGGGCCTCGAGGTGACCTGGACCACGACGCCGACCAAGTGGAGCAACAACTTCTTCGACAATCTGTTCAACTTCGAATGGGAGCTGACCACGAGCCCTGCGGGCGCCCATCAGTGGACGCCGAAGGGCGGCGCCGGTGCCGGCACCGTGCCGGATGCCCACGATCCGTCCAAGCGCCGCGCGCCTGCCATGCTGACGACCGATCTCGCGCTGCGGGTCGATCCGGCCTACGAGAAGATCTCGCGGCGCTTCCATGAGCATCCGGACCAGTTCGCCGACGCCTTTGCCCGCGCATGGTTCAAGCTGACCCATCGCGACATGGGTCCGGTCGTTCGCTATCTCGGCCCGCTCGTGCCCAAGGAAGAACTGATCTGGCAGGATCCGATCCCCGCGGTCGACCACGAACTGGTCGGCGAGCAGGACATTGCGTCGCTGAAGGCGAAGATCCTGGCATCGGGCCTGTCGGTTTCCGAATTGGTCTCGACGGCGTGGGCCTCGGCCTCGACGTTCCGCAATTCCGACAAGCGCGGTGGTGCCAATGGTGCACGCATCCGGCTGGCGCCGCAGAAGGATTGGGAGGTCAACCAGCCGGCGGAACTGTCGAAGGTGCTGGCCAGGCTGGAAGCCATCCAGAAGGAGTTCAACGCGGCACAGACCGGCGGGAAAAAGATCTCGCTGGCCGACCTCATCGTTCTCGGCGGTGTCGCCGCTGTCGAGAAGGCGGCGAAGGATGGCGGCCACGAGGCCAAGGTGCCGTTCACGCCGGGTCGCATGGATGCTTCACAGGAACAGACGGATGTCCATTCCTTTGCCGCGCTCGAGCCGAAAGTCGATGGCTTCCGCAACTATGTCAGGGGCAAGCAGCCGATGTCGGTCGAAGCCATGCTGGTCGACCGGGCGCAATTGCTGTCGCTGACCGCACCCGAAATGACGGTGCTGGTCGGCGGTCTTCGTGTGCTCGGCGTCAACACGGCCAACTCGAAGCACGGCGTGTTCACCGACCGGCCGGGTACGTTGACCAACGACTTCTTCGTCAACCTGCTCAGCATGAACACGGTCTGGGATCCGGCCGCCGGCTCCGACGAAGTCTACGAGGCGCGTGACCGCAAGACCAAGGCGGTCAAGTGGACCGGCACCCGTGCCGACCTGATCTTCGGCTCGCACGCCCAATTGCGCGCGCTTGCCGAGGTCTACGGGTCGGCGGACGCCAAGGCGAAATTCACCAGGGATTTCGTTGCGGCATGGACCAAGGTGATGAACGCCGACCGCTTCGACATCGCCTGAGATCGCTAAAGGTGCTCCGGCGCGGCCGCGCCGGATCGCCGGTCCTCCCAAGGACACAACGCCAGGGCCGCGTTTCCAGTGATGGGAGCGCGGCCTTTGTCGTATGGGGCCGCGCTTTGGTGGACCGTGCCTCCCTGGTCAAGCATGCTATTTTGTGGGCATCGCGTCTGCACCGGTGCACCATGATCGAAATCGTCAAACCCGCGCTCGAACATCTGCCGTCCTACAAGGCGGCACTCGAACGCGGCTGGTCGCCGGACAATGTGCGATTGCTGGAAGCGACGCGCGAGCAGCTTGCGGCAATCGAAAGGGATCCCGTGGCTTTTCTCGCCGACCTCGATGATCCCCAGGCCAGGGGCGGTCCGATCACCTTGCCCGACGGCAAAAAGGTGCCGCGCCTGCCAGGCTTCCGCCGCTGGATCTGGGACGGCGAGGCGTCGGGCTCGATCGGCTTTCGCTGGCAGAAGGGCACGTCGGACCTGCCGCCGCATGTGCTCGGCCATATCGGCTATGCGGTGGTGCCGTGGAAGCGGCGGCGCGGCTACGCTACACAGGCGCTGCGCCTGATGCTGGAGGAGGCGAGGGCGGTCGGCCTGGCTCACGTCGAGATCACCGCCAAACCGGGCAATCCGGCCTCGCACAAGGTGATCCTGGCCAATGGCGGCAAGCTCGTCGAACGCTTTTTCGAGGACGCCGCCTATGGCGGAGCAGAAAGCTTGCGGTTCCGGATCGAGCTGTAGGATGTATCTCAACCATGCTCATCGGCGCACAGCGCATGATCCGACAGCGCGCGGATGACGTAGCAGTCGCCGACCGTCTGGCCATTGCAGCACGTGGCGATGCGTTCGAGCTCGGCCTCGAGCCGCTTCAACTGGGCAATCTTTTCCCGCACCGAGATCAGTTGCTCCTCGGCGATCTTGTCGGCGTGGCCGCAGGGTTGCTCGGGGTGGCCGCTCAAATCGATCAGAGAGCGGATGTCCTCGACGGCGAAACCGAGATCGCGGGCGTGGCGGATGAAGGCCAACCGCTCCAGCTCCTGCCTGGAATAGCGGCGCTGGTTGCCTTCCGAGCGCTCGGGTGCGGCAACAAGGCCCATCTGCTCGTAGTAGCGGATGGTCGGCACCTTGACCCCGGTGCGGCGCGAGAGATCACCGATCGAAAACATGAATTGCCTCTTGAAGCTCTAGTGACTAGAGCAATTACAGTGCCTGACATCAGCGTTCAAGACCCATGCGGCGACGCCGCGCGGGCAAGACAGACAGGTGATGTGATGACGGCGCCCCTCGACCAGGTAAAAATAAGGCAGACGCGGTTCAAGATCGGCGGCATGGATTGCGCCTCTTGCGCAACCAAGATCGATACGGCGGTGCGTCGCCTAGACGGCGTCGCCGATGTCTCGGTTTCGGTGACCGGTGCCAGCATGACGGTCAGCCATGGCGGCGCGTTGCCGGAAGACAAGGTGCTGCAGCAGGTGGCTCGGCTCGGCTACGGCATCGTCAGGGCCGAGGCACATGTATCGCCGATGTCAGACAAGGCGCACGCCGATCACGTCCACAATGACCATGAAGGCCACGATCATGCGATCCACGATCCCGATCCCGATCATGGCCATTCCGAGACGGGGCAGGCGTGGTGGCGTTCCCGCCGGGCGGTGCTGACGCTCGCCTGCGCGGCAGCGCTTCTCGCCGCATACGGCATCGGCCATCTGTTCCCGGTGGCGGAACGCGGGGTGTTCCTGGCCGCGCTGTTGGTCGGCCTGGTGCCGATCGCACGGCGCGCGCTGATGGCGGCATTGGCCGGCACGCCGTTTTCGATCGAGATGCTGATGACCATCGCGGCGATAGGCGCCGTGATGATCGGTGCCACTGAAGAGGCCGCCGCCGTGGTGGTGCTCTTCCTGATCGGCGAGCTTCTGGAGGGTGTCGCCGCCGGCCGGGCGCGGGCGAGCATCCAGGGACTTGCCGATCTGGTGCCGAAGACGGGCTTGGTCGAGCGCGCAGGCGGCACATCGGAGTGTCCCGCCGAAGACCTTGCGGTCGGCGACATCATCCTGGTGCGGCCGGGCGACCGCATCCCGGCCGATGGCGAGATCATCGAGGGCGCGAGCGAAATCGACGAGGCGCCGGTGACCGGCGAGAGCACGCCCAAGCGCAAGGGCGTCGCTGACGCCGTCTTTGCCGGCACGATCAGCATCGACGGCGTGCTCAAGGTGCGGGTGACGGCGGCCGCTTCCGACAACACCATCGCCCGAATCGTGCGGCTGGTGGAGGAGGCGCATGAGGCCAAGGCGCCGACCGAGCGCTTCATCGACCGCTTCTCGCGCACCTACACGCCGGCGGTGCTGGCGGTCGGTGCGCTGGTGGCATTGTTGCCGCCGCTGCTTGCCGGCGGCGACTGGAACGAATGGATCTACAAGGGCCTTGCGATCCTGCTGATCGGCTGCCCCTGCGCGCTGGTCATCTCGACCCCGGCGGCGATCGCCGCGGGCCTGGCGACCGGCGCGCGGCGTGGCCTGTTGATGAAAGGCGGTGCGGTGCTGGAAGGCTTTCGCCGGCTCACGGCGGTCACCTTCGACAAGACCGGTACGCTGACCGCAGGCAAGCCTGTCGTCACCGACATCGTGGCGTATGGAAGGGATGAACGCACCGTGCTGGCGCTGGCGGCAGCACTGGAGCAGGGCTCCAGCCATCCGTTGGCGATGGCGATCCTGGACCGGGCCAAGGCCGACAAGGCGCCGGTGCCGCCGGCTCTCGCGGCGAAGGCAATCTCGGGCAAGGGTGTCGAGGGCAGCGTTGGCGGCGTCGCCGTCTTCCTCGGCTCCGGCCAGGCGGCGGGCGAACGCGCCGACATGACGCAAGCGCAGCGCCTCGCCGTCGACAGCTTCAACGGCCAGGGCAAGACGGTGTCAGTGCTCGTCGCCGATGGCGTGGTGGCCGGGCTGATTGCCATGCGCGACGAGCCGCGGCCGGATGCTGCGGCCGGGATCGCGGCGCTGAAGGCCGAGAGCATCCGCGCAGTGATGCTGACCGGCGACAACCGCCGCACGGCGCAAGCCATCGCCGCTTCGCTCGGCATCGAGGCGCGGGCGGAGCTGTTGCCCCAGGACAAGCAGCGCATCGTCGGCGAATTGCAGCGCGAGGGTTTCAAGGTTGCCAAGGTCGGCGACGGCATCAACGACGCGCCGGCGCTCGCGGCCGCCGATATCGGCATTGCCATGGGCGGCGGCACCGACGTGGCGCTGGAGACCGCGGACGCGGCGATCCTGCACGGCCGCGTCATGGACGTCGCGCGTATGGTGAAACTGTCGCGGGCGGTGATGGCCAATATCGGCCAGAACATCACCGTGGCGCTGGGGCTGAAGGCGGTGTTCCTGGTCACCACCATTTTGGGCATCACCGGCCTGTGGCCGGCGATCCTGGCCGATACCGGCGCGACCGTGCTGGTCACCGCCAACGCCATGCGCCTGCTGCGCTGGCGCGGGTGAAGTGTTTTTGGTTGATCACGATCTTTTCGGAAAACCGGCGTCCACTTTTCCGGATCGTGATCTACTCGGCTGGGGCTGTCAGCGGCGGCGTGGCGTTGCTGCGCCCTTCCCAGACATAAGAGGCGAGCGCCACTGCCACGGCGACCAGCATGGCGATGGCGCCGAGCAGCGGCAGGCTGCGGTAGCCATAGCCGCTGTTCAGCATCGCGGCGCCCAACGAAGCGGCCAGCGCGATGCCGACATTGAAGCCGGACGGAATGAGCGACGAAGCGAGGTTGGAAGCATCTGCCGTCCAGGCCAGGATGCGGGTCTGGATCGGCGTGCCGATGGCGAAGTTGAGACCGCCCCAGATGACGATCGCCACAACCATCGGCAGGGGATAGGGGCTGACGGCATAGATCACGCCAAGCGTCACCGCCTGCAGGGCCAGCATGGTGATCAATGACGGCATCAGCTTCCAGTCGGAGAGCTTGCCGCCGAGGAAGACTCCAAGGGTTGCGCCGACGCCGTTGAGCAGCAGCACCCACGGCACCAGGTTCTCGTCGAGACCGGTGACTTCCAGCAGTGTCGGGGTGATGTAGGTGAACAGGCCGAACTGGCCGATCATCAGCATCAGCATCAGGATCAGCGATGTCCAGACCTGCTGGCGGGCCAGCACGCGGACCTCGCGGGCGAAACCGGCGGGCTTGGCCGATGAGCCGGTGGTGCGCGGCAAAAGGGCTGCCATGGCAAGCGTTGCCGCGACACCCAGCGCGCACATCACCCAGAAAGTCGCACGCCAGCCCCAGATGTTGCCGATCGCGGTGCCGGCCGGCACGCCGATGACGTTGGAGACGGTGAGGCCGGACAGGATGACGGCGACAGCCATGCCGCGCTGGTCCTCGCGCACGAGACCGACGGCGACGACCATGGCGACGCCGAAATAGGCGCCATGCGCGACCGCCACGGCAATGCGCAACAGAAGCATCGAGGTGAAATCGGGCGCCAGCGCGCAAGCCGCCTGGCCAATGGTGAAGGCGATGGCGAGGCCTAGCAGCAGGCTCTTGCGCGACAATGACTTGGTGGCGAGCGCCAGCAGCGGGCCGCCGATGGCGATGCCGCCGGCATAGCCGGAGACGAGATAGCCGGCGGAGGGAACCGAGACGCCCAGGCCTTGCGCCACCTGCGGCAGCACGCCGGCAATGACGAATTCGGTGGTGCCGAAGGCAAAGGCGGCGATGAACAGGGCGATGAGCGGAAGCGACATGGGGAAGCCTTAGCTGGAAGCGCCTCAAACCACGGATGGGCTTTGCGGGCAATCCAGAAATTTTTGTCGCGAGTTTAGGTTTTCTTCAGTGGGGGCGAGGCGGTGAAGCGCCAATCTCCCCCCTTGTGGGGGAGATGGCCGGGGTAAAGGAAGCGCGCGAACCTATCCAAGCGCGCTCCCTTCCTCTCTCTCCGGAGGCCCCGTGGGGGATTGCTATTCTTCAGCTCGCTTTCAACCGCGACCCCGTCAGCAGGCCGCGCTCTTCAAGCACCGGATAGGCCATCGAGGCCAGCAGCGAATTGATCTGTTTCAGGTCGCGGATGGTGTCGAGATGGATCGAGCTGGTTTCGACGCTCTTGGCGGTGCCGTCGCGCAGCCGCACGAAATGGCTGGCGCTGGTTTCCTTTTCGCGGTCGCGCAGCCGGTCCTTTTCCAGCACCAGCTGACGGGCGGTCTCGGGATCGCGCGACACCAGAACGTTGAAGGCAAGCCGCGCATTGGCCAGAACCGAGCCATGGAAGGCGCACAGCTCGGCCCAGCCCTCGTCGGTGAATTCCAGTCCGCGCTCGAACTTCTTCTTCACATGCACCAGCATGTTGCGCACGATGATGTCGCCGACCTGCTCGAGCTTGACGCAGGCGCCGATCAGTTCCTGGCAGCGCAGCGCCTCGTCCTCGGTCAGCGGGTTCCTGGTCAGTTTGGCGAGGTAGAGCTTGATCGCGGCGTGCTTGCGGTCGACGCGGTCGTCGAGTGCGGCCAGCGCCTTGATCTTGTCGGCGTCGGCGCTCTCATAGAGTTCGATGATACGCTTGAGCATGATCTCGATCGTCTCGCAGACCCGCACCACCTCGCGGGTGGCATTGGCCAGCGCCTGGCTCGGCACGTCGAGCGCGCTTTCGTTGAGTGCGGACAGCTCGACGACGTCAAGCGAGGCGGCCGGCACGGGCTTGGTGCCAAGTGCGACGATCTTCTCCGAAGCGCGGTAGACGAAGCCTGCCAGCGGCAGGCCGGCGAGCAGGATCAGCACATTGAACAGGATGTGGGCATTGACGATCTGGTCCGCCGCCGTAGAACCGAGAAAGGCGAAGTGCGGCCTGAAGATCATGACAAGGATCAGCATGACCAGCGAGCCAAGCCCGCGCATCAGGAGATTGCCGATCGGCACGACGCGCACTTCGGGGCTCGACGAGCGGGTCAGCATCGGCGCGATGATCGAGGAGCCGAGGTTGACGCCAAGGATGAGAACGACGCCAAGTTCGGGCGTGATCAGGCCACGGCCTGCCAGCGTCGCCATCAACAGCACCGCCGCGATGCTCGACTGGAACAGCCAGGTGATCAGTGCCGCCAGCAGATAGGCGGTGATGGAATCGGTCGAGAAGTAGTTGATGATGACCGGCATGAGCTGGCTGTTGCGCAGGGGCTCCGATGCCTGGCCGATCATCTCCAGCGACAGGATCAGAAGGCCGATGCCGACCAGGATGCGGCCGGACTGGCGCCAGTCGCGCCGCTCGGTGGCCATGAACATGACCGTGCCGGTGATCAGGCACAGCGGCACCAGCAAGGTGAGGTCGAAGGTCAGCAGCTTGACCACCAGCGCCGATCCGATTTCGGCGCCGCGCACTGCCAATTGACCCGCGGCGCCAGAGACGATGCCAGAGCCGGCGAAGGAGCCGACCAGCAGCGTGACGGCGGTGGAGCTCTGCAGGGCGATGGCAAGGCCGGTGCCGGCCAGCACCGCCATGATCGGATTGCGCATGGTGGCGCGGAGGCGATGGCGCAGCACGTCGCCATAGGCGCGTTCAACGCCGGTCTTCACCATGCGGGTGGCAAACAGCATCAGCGCCACGGCGCCGGCCAGATGCAGTAGGACGACGGACCCGCTCATTTCGTCCCCCGCATGCAAACAGGGCGCCCGCCCTGTTTTGCGTGGCGATCAGAAGGAAAAACGAGGGAACGAATCATGTTCATGGCGGTGACTTATAATACCTCGAATATTTTAGCCGGATAATAAAATCTTGTCGATTTCAAGGGCCGTTGCCGCGCGACAGGCGGTGTCGGAAAATGGACGGACGCGCAAATGGTTGCATTGCTGGGCGGGCGCGAAGCGGCGGATAGGCCGAGTTTGCGGTGCGACTGGCTCCTGCCTTTGCGATCATGTTCAGCTTCCTTGGGTAAATCAAGGAATCCATTACATAATTGTAATGCGTGCGTTCAGTTTCGGTTCATCGATGGGCAGCTACTGCTTCGATATCGACAACCAAGGAGACTTCTCATGAAACGCATCGTCCTTTCCGCACTCGCTTTCTCGATGCTGGCCGCCACGTCGCTCACCGGCCAGGCCGCACCGCTGAATGCGCCGAACGCGCCGCAGTCGAACTACAGTCAGGTCGACTGGCAGAAGCCCGGCCACCACAGCGATGTGAGGAAGCGCGTTTACAAGAAGAAGGTCGTCGTCGTGAAGCGCAACAACTGGCGGCATGGCCAGAAATATTCCGGCTGGAAGCGCCATCAGCCGATCCGCGACTATGGCCGCTACGGCCTGCAT
>NZ_RZPW01000191.1:0-9068 GCF_003998455.1 Mesorhizobium sp. M7A.F.Ca.CA.001.08.2.1
CTTCACCGCAGCGGATTCATCTCGATACAAAGGGTGAAGGCGTCTTCCATATCGGCTTCGAGGTTCGTGATGCGGACGCAGCCGAAACCAAGGCGAAAACCGACGGGCTTGCCGTGCTGATGCGCGGGCGCCGGGAAAACCGCACCGGCTTCACCTACTACGACACAGCCGACAAGGCAGGCGTGATCCTGCTGACCCGGGCAACCAATCTGCCCGGCAAATGATCCACCAACGCAAAGGATTGGGGAGGCCGATTAGGCCCAAGAACGACTGGTCCGTCAGCTTCCCCGCAATTCCTGAAGCCGGTCGACCAGGAATTTACCGCTGGTGATGATATGCATTTCCAACAGGCCGACGGCGCGCAGCGTATCCTTGGCTTCGCACAGGTCGATGAGTTGCCAGTGGTCGCGGTCGGACTGGGCCTGGATTTCGGTGAGCGTCACCATCATGCGCGTGTAGCGTTCCAGCTGCTGGTAGATGCGCCCGACCAGTTCGATCGTCGCCTTGCGGCCGGACGGCTGGTAGAGCGCGGCGTGGAAGTTCCAGTTGAGCTGGTTCGAGTACTCGCCGGTCTTGCCCTGCTCCTGGTGCTGCTTTGCGCGCTCGCGGGCCAGCGCGAGGTCTGCCTCCGTCATCCTTGGAATGGCCAGGGCCAGTAGCCATGTTTCGATCCGGGCTCGCAATTCGTAGAGCTCGAGGATCTCGTCCAGGGAAATGGAGGTGACGACGGCGCCCTTGTGGGAAACCAGCGTGACGAAGCCTTCCGAATGAAGCTGATGCAGCGCCTCTCGCACCGGAATTCGGCTGACACCGAACTCGGTGGCCAGATGTTCCTGCCGCAGTTGGAAATTGGCCTCGTATTCACCGATCAGTATCTTCTGCCTGATGGCATCGGCGACCTGGGTCGAGATGGTTTTCTTCTGTACGAGCATGAATCAGCCTGGGGCGGCCGCCTTGTTTGTTGACTGGCGCCGTGTTGATGGAAGAAGTGGACGCATAGCACCGTTGTCACCGCGATGCCATGTCGCCCGTTTCGCTTCAGTAGACATGTTCCTCGATAGGCTGATTGCCAGCGATCCTTTCATAGCGGAAGGCCGACAGGTCGACAGAGCGGTACTCGCCATAGGCAATGAGATCACTGACCCCCGACCCGGTCGCCGCTGCATGCATCATGCCGTGGCCGCTGAAGCCGGTGGCCAGGACAAAGTTCGAGATCTCGGGATGCCGGCCGATGATGCCGCTGTGGTCGAAGGTGTTGTACTCGTAGAGCCCCGCCCAGGCGCGCAGCATCCGCAATTGCTCAAACCCGGGCACACGATGGGCGAGCGCCGGCCAGATCAACTCGTCGAACAGGTCGTAGTCCACATCCAGGCCAAAATCGTCCGGCTCGTTGTCGCGCACCGGCGGAATACCGCACAGGAAGAGCTGACCTTCCGGCCGCAGCCAGAAGCCGCTCGTGTCGAAGACGAAGGGGCAGTTTTCGATCCTTGCCGGCGTTTCGAAGACGAAGACGCAGCGCTTGCTCGGGACAACCGGCAGCTCGGCGCCGGCCATCCTGGCAATGCCCGCGCTCCATGGTCCGGCCGCATTGATCACCGTGCCGGCGGCAAGCCGGTCGCCATTGTCGAGCACCACTTCGCCGACCTTTTGGGGAGACGCCATAGTCAGTCCGGTCACCGTCGCGGCAAGATAGTTCACGCCCTGCGTGCGCGCCTTTCGACGGAAGGCCTGCATCAGGCCGGGGCCGTCGAACCAGCCTTCGCTGCCAAGGCCGAGTGAGCCAAGGGCGAGATCGTCCGTGTTGAGCCACGGGAAGCGTCGTGCCAGATCGACCTGCTCGATCAGTTCGGCGTCGACGCCCATGCCGCGCTGAACGCGGTTCTTGGCACGCTGCGCGTCTGCCCGCTCGGGTGTCGCCAGCACGAGGTAGCCGGGCTCATGCAGGCCGATGTCGGCCAACTCGTCGCCGATGGCAAGCCGCGTCTTTACCTGGCGCAGGAAGTCGATGCTGAACTTCGACATGGCAATGTTGGGCGCCGTGCCGAACTGCTGGCGGATGGCGCTGGTCGACAAGGAAGACGAGGAGGCCGTGTAGTACGGGTCCCGCTCGATCACCGCGATCCTGCCATCGAAATCAGGATTGGCTGACAGAAAGTAGGCGATCGAGCTGCCGACAACGCCACCGCCGACGATCACCACATCATAGTTTGTGCCCATACCAATCGTGTTCCCTATCTCGAATATCATCCGTGGCGACAAGGATTGGATATCTTCCTCTATCGGTCCACCTCCAAAACGAGACATAACCCGGTCTTCGATGCAGAAAAAGAGGTTTGACGTGAAAAACAGAATACATTATCCAATTTGTAACAGATATCACCTGCCCGGCAACGTCGCGGCAGCCATGCCGAGGATTTCCCGTGGGCCTCATCGCTCCCCGTCTCGACGTCATCAAGCCAAGTCCCAGCATGGCGGTCACCGCGCGGGCAATCGAAATGCGCTCGGCCGGCATCGACGTGATCAGTCTGAGCGCCGGCGAGCCGGATTTTCCGACGCCTCCGCACATCGTCGAGGCGGCCTACGAGGCGATGCGCAGGGGTGAGACGCGCTATACGGCGGTCGACGGCACCGCCGCGCTGAAGAAGGCGGTGGCCGGAAAATTCAGACGCGAGAACGGCGTCGACTACGAGACTTCGCAAATCAGTGTCGCGGGCGGCGCCAAGCAGATCATCTACAACGCCCTGCTGGCAACGCTGGCCCCCGGTGACGAGGTGGTTGTCCCGGCGCCCTATTGGGTTTCCTACACCGACATCGTCCTGCTCGGCGAAGGCAAGCCCGTGGTCGTTCCCTGCACGGAGGCGCAGGGCTTCAAGCTGACACCGCAAGCCCTGCGAGCCGCGATCACTGGGCGCACCAAATGGTTGCTGCTCAACACGCCCTCCAATCCGACCGGCGCCGTCTACAGCCGCGACGAACTTGTGGGGCTGGCGGCGGTGTTGCTCGATCACCCGCATGTGCACGTTCTGACCGACGACATCTACGAGCATATCCTGTTCGACGGGCGCGCGTTCCACACCATCGCCGGCGTCGAGCCGCGGCTGAAGGACCGCACGCTGACGGTCAACGGCGTGTCGAAGGCCTACGCCATGACCGGCTGGCGGATCGGCTATGCCGGCGGGCCGGAAGAGCTGATCCGCGCCATGGCGACCGTGCAGAGCCAAAGCACGTCGAACCCGTCATCCATCTCGCAGGCCGCGACCATCGCCGCACTTGAAGGCACTCAGGACTTTCTTCGCCCGCGGGCGCTCGAATTCCAGGCCCGGCGCGACCGTGCGCTGGAGCTGCTGCGCAAGATTCCTGGCCTCACCTGCCAGACGCCCGAGGGCGCCTTCTATCTCTACCCCAATTGCTCGGCCCTGATCGGCCGTCGCCGCCCGGACGGCACTCCTATCGGCAGCGACGACGACTTCTCGCTTTACCTGCTCGATCAGGCACGGGTCGCGGTGGTGCAGGGCTCTGCCTACGGTCTGTCGCCGCATTTCCGCATTTCCATAGCCACGTCGATGGACCTGATCGAAAAAGCGATCGGGCGCATTGCCGAGGCCGTCGAAGCGCTGCGATAGGCCGGCGATGGATCTCGACTTCGTCCAGAAGCTGATCGAATTTGTCTCGCGTTCGCCCATTGCCGAACTGGAGATCGAGCGCGATGGCGTTCGTATCCGCATATCCAGGCAGGCGGCGCTGGCGAAGCCTTCGCTGCAGCCAACCGCCGGCCCTGCCGTCTTCACAAATCCGGCTTCGACAGCTCCGCCCATCGCCCGGCATTCGATCCGCGCGCCACTGACCGGCGTGTTCTACCGTTCCGGCACCGAAGGCGAACCGCCGCTCGCTTCGGTTGGCGATGTGGTCGTGGAAGGGCAGACGGTCGGCGTCCTCGAAGCCATGAAGACTTTCAATGCCGTGGAATCCGACCGCGCTGGGCGGATCGTCCAGATCGCTTTCGACGATCATGCCGCCGTGCAGTCCGGTGACGTGCTGTTCGTTCTGGAAGATGAGGGCTAGCGGCCATGTTCGATACCGTTCTCATCGCCAACCGCGGTGAAATCGCGCTGCGCATCCTGCGCGCCTGCCGCGATCTCGGATTGAAAACGGTGGCAGCGCACTCGGATGCGGATGCGAGCCTTCGCCATGTTGCGCTGGCGGACAGGGCGATCTGCATCGGGCCGGCTACCGCGACGGAGAGCTATCTCAATATCGCCGAGATCATCGCGGCCGCGCAACTCACCGGCGCGGGCGCGATCCATCCAGGCTACGGCTTCCTCTCGGAAAACGCCGCCTTCGCCGAGGCTGTCGAGAATGCCGGCCTTGCCTTCATCGGGCCGTCGGCGGCGGCGATCCGCACCATGGGCGACAAGGTCTCCGCCAAGCGTACGATGATCGCCGCCGGCGTTCCCTGCGTTGCGGGTTCGGAGGGCGCGCTGCCGCAGGATGAGCAGGAGGTGCGCGCTATTGCCGAGGCCATCGGCTATCCGGTCATCGTCAAGGCGGCGGGCGGCGGCGGCGGGCGCGGCATGCGCATCGTGCGCGAGCAGCACGCCCTGATGGAAGCCGTTTCGATGGCGGTGAAAGAGGCGGACCGGGCCTTCGGCAACCCGCATGTCTATCTGGAGAAATTCCTCGAGCACCCGCGCCATATCGAGACTCAGATTCTGGCGGACAAGCATGGCAAGGCGGTGTGGTTAGGCGAACGGGATTGCTCCATGCAGCGCCGCCACCAGAAGATCATCGAGGAGGCGCCGGCGCCGGGAATCGCCCGCGAGGCGATTGCCGAAATCGGCGAACTGTGTGCCCGCGCATGCCTGACCATCGGCTATACCGGCGCCGGCACATTCGAATTCCTCTACGAGGATGGGCGCTTCTCTTTCATCGAGATGAACACCCGCGTGCAGGTGGAGCATCCCGTCACCGAACTCGTCACCGGCATCGATATCGTGCGCGAGCAGATCCGCATCGCCCGGGGCGAACCGCTGTCATTCAGCCAGGAAGACATCCGCATCCAGGGCCATGCTGTCGAATGCCGCATCAACGCTGAAGATCCCTACAGCTTTCGCCCGCATCCGGGCCGGGTCGAGCGCTGGACGCCGCCCGGCGGCCCGGGAATCCGCGTCGAATCGCATCTCTACTCCGGCTACACCGTACCGCCGCACTACGATTCCCTGGTGGCCAAGCTGCTGGCGCATGGCGCGACGCGGGCCGAGGCGATCGGGCGCATGAGCGGCGCGCTGGGCGAGATGGAGGCTGTCGGCATCGCCACCAACGCGCCGCTCCATGGCCTCCTGATGGAGGAGCCCGGCTTCGCCGCCGGAGGCTTCGATATCCATCATCTTGAACGTCTCATTGAAGGTGGTCTGCTCGAGGGACGAGGCGGCGATGACGATTGAGGAGATCGAAAGGCTGGCCGCCTGGTGCGCTAGCGCCGGCATCGGCGAGATCGAAGTGTCGGAGGCCGGCTTTTCGTTGCGCCTGCACATGCAATCCGTTGTTGCCTCGACACCCCCGGCCGAAGCCCCGAAGGCCGAAACGGCCTTCAAGGGCGTGCGCGCGCCCGGCGTCGGTGTGTTCCGTCTCGATCATCCAACGACCGGTCGGCCGATTGCCGGACCTGGCCAGGTGGTTCGCAAGGGCGAGACGGTCGGCGTCCTGCAGGTCGGCCCATGCCTGAGGGCCGTACTCGCGCCGGTAGACGGCGTGCTGGGCGCGGCGCTGGTCGAGGACGGAGCGGTCGTCGGCTACGGCACGCCGCTCTACGAGCTGGTGTGAAGCAAAGGCGATGGTTCGAACCACTGAGGAAAACGCCATGGCGGCCCAAGGATTGCAGGTCGATATCAACTCCGACATGGGCGAGGGTTTTGGAGCCTACAGGCTCGGCGACGATGCGGCGATCCTCGACATCGTCAGTTCCGCCAATGTGGCCTGCGGCTTTCATGCCGGCGACCCCGAGATCATGGCGGCCACGTTCTCGATGGCGCGCGACAAGGGCGTTGCCGTTGGCGCGCATCCGAGCTTCGCCGATCTGTGGGGATTCGGACGCCGCATCATTCCGCATTCCATGGATGAGATCGAAAGGCTGGTCGCCTACCAGATCGGCGCGGCGCAGGCGCTTTCCGCCTATGCCGGCCACCCGATCCGCTATGTGAAGGCGCATGGCGCGCTAGGCAATCTTACCCAGACCGACCGTGGCGTCGCCGAAGCGGTGACGCGCGCAGTCAAGGCCGTCGATCCCGGCCTGATCTGCCTGGCCATTGCGCTTGGCTTCCAGGACAGGATCGCGCGCGACGAGGGCCTGACGGTCAGGTCGGAAATCTTTGCCGACCGCGCCTATACGGAGGAAGGCTTTCTTGTCTCGCGCAAGCTGGAAGGCGCTGTCATCCACGACGCCGAGAAGGCGGCCGAACGGGTCGTGCGAATGGTCAAGCAAGGTGCCATCGAGACGCTTTCCGGACAGATGCTGCAGACGCCGATCGATTCGATCTGCGTCCACAGCGACACGCCGGCGGCCGTCGCCATCGCCGCGCGCGTCCGGCGACGGCTGGAGGCGAGCGGCGTCAGGGTCAGAGCGTTCGCGGCCTGAGCACGGTCGGGTCCGTTTCAGAACCAGACATCGCTGAGGCGATGTCCGCGCGGATAGGGATCTGTCGGGTCGAGACCATATTGGCCGATGCTGGTAATCCAGGCCTGTCCGGCGATGGTGACCACGACAGCGTCGTGATTGCCAACACGCGCATTGGCGATCACGCGGGAATCGAAATGAGTACCGATGATCGACCTGTTGCGGAACAGCTCGCCCTTGGCGATCTGCCCCTTTGCCGACATCACCGCCAGCCGCCCGGTGGTGCCGGTGCCGGTCGGCGAGCGGTCGAGCCTGCCATGCAGGCACACCGTACCGTTGATGCTATCCACGCGCCCGTCGATGCGCTCGATAGGACCTTCGAAAATCACGTTGGACACGTCGCGGATCTTCGCGTTCTCCGGATGCACGACCTTGAGCTGTTCGTTGACCGCCTTCTTGATGCGTTGGCCGATCAGCGACATCTGGTGGGCCTCGTCGGGTGTTATGGAAAAGCCCAGTGCACGGGCATTCACATGGGCGAAAGTCATGCCGCCATAGGAGGTGTCGACGGTGATCGTGCCGAACCCCTCGACTTCGACAGGTGTGTCGAGGTGGAACGCGAAAGCCGGCACATTGGTGAACTCCACCTGCTTCACCTTGCCGTTCTCGCAGCGGCAGCGCACCTCGATCATGCCGGCCGGCGCTTCTATGCGCAGCAATGTCTCGGGCTCCTTCATCGGCACCATGCCCGTCTCCAAAGCCACGGTGGCGACGCAGATGGTGTTTGAGCCCGACATGGGCGGGTATTCCGTGCTTTCAATTATGACGTAGCCGAGATCCGCCGAGGGATCGCAAGGCGGCAGGATGATGTTGCCGTTGACGTAGGGCGCACCGCGCGGCTCGAACAAGAGCAGCCCACGAATGTCGTCCATATGCTCTTCGAGATACTCCTTCTTTTCGAACATGGTCTTGCCCGGAACGTCCTTGACGCCTCCGGTGATCACATTGCCGACTTCGCCCTCGGCATGGCAGCCGACGACCGTGAATGTTTTCGTCCAGCGCATTTTTCTCCTCCTGTGATTGGTCTTGGCCCTGGCGATACCGATTCAGACCGCGTCGAGCCCTCGTTCGAGAAAACGATCGAGTTGTTCCATTTCCTGGTGCGATAGGACGATGCCGTCTCTCTCCGATGTCGCACGAGCAAGGAACCGCCGCTGAGAGGGCAGGCGCGCGCCCTGGCCAAGGATCGCCTCGAACAGCGCTTCAGCACGGCCCAGCGGATTGCCGGGCCGGCCGGCGGCGAAGGCTTTCGGCGAGAAAGCGATGACCAACTCTCCATGCGATGGATAGAGCGTCGTGGTGCCGAGCACATTGAGCGCCTCGGGGCTGGTCAGGTCGCCGATCATGATCCCGGCGAGCAGCTCGATCATCGTCGCGATGGCGGAGCCCTTGTGCCCGCCGAAGGGAAGCATGGCGCCCGCCAGGGCGGCTTCGGGATCGGTCGTTGGCCTGCCGTCCGAATCCATGGCCCAGCCTTCCGGCAGCTTCTTGCCTGCCCGGCGGTGGAGCTCGATCTCGCCGCGCGCGGCAACCGAGGTCGCGAAGTCGAAAACGTAGGGACGCTGCGCTTCTCGCGGCCAGCCAAAGGCAAAAGGATTGGTGCCCAGCAACGGTCCGTTGCCACCGGTCGGAGCGACGGTGGCATAGCTCGGGCACATGGCCAGGCCGGTCAGGCCTGCCTGTGTCAAAGCTTCGACCTCCACCCAAAGGGCGGAAAAATGCACCGCATCATTGATCGCGAGTGCGGCAATGCCGCAGGAGCGTGCCCGCTCGATCAGCACCGGCAGACCCAGTTCGAAGGCTGGGTTGGCGAAGCCGTGCTTCGCATCCACTTTGACGATGGCCGGTGCGTCTTGCGGCAACAACTCGGGCACCGCGTGTGGGCTCACCTTTCCGGCCTTGATCGTCCGCAGGGCGCCTTCGATCCGGTAGATGCCATGTGACTTGCAGGCATCGCGTTCCGCCGCGACGATGACCCTTGTGATGGCGCTGGCCTGAATGGGGTTCAGTCCGGCCTTGCGGAAAATTGCATCGACGCGCTCATGCAGGGCATCGATGGTGATCGTGGTTTTGGTCATTTCTGGCCTTCGGGTTTGGCTGTGCGCAAACGCTGCTTCAAAAATCCAGACCACCGGCAAAGGCTGTTAGATCCTGTGCAAGCAAAGCGGGCTGCTCGAGGGCTGCGAAATGACCACCGCGCGGCATCGCTGTCCACTGGCGGATGTCCTTGAAGACGCGCTCGACCCAACTCCTGGGCGGCATCGGCAGCTCTTTGGGGAACAAAGCCACTGCAAGCGGGACGTTGATCGCTGTGCCGGACGCGAATGCAAGCGGACGGGCGCGCGTTTCCCAATAGAGCCGCATCGACGAAGCGACAGTCCGGGTGAACCAGTAGAGC
>NZ_RZPW01000192.1:0-9037 GCF_003998455.1 Mesorhizobium sp. M7A.F.Ca.CA.001.08.2.1
CGTCGAAAGCCCGGTGTCGTCGCAGCGTCGACGGGAGATGTTCGAGGCTGTCGACACCGTGCTGCGCCGCAGCCCCGAGGTGGGCGCCTACAACCAGACCTTTTGAATGGTGGTTGAATGACCGAGCGGATTGTCAGTTTTGTCATGAGCGGCGGCGTCGGCTCGCGGTTGTGGCCGCTGTCGCGCGAGGACAATCCCAAGCAGTTCCACGATCTGTCCGGCGACGGCTCGATGCTGGCCAAGACCTTGCGCCGGCTGACGGCCCGGCCGGAAGGCGAAACGCCGATCTTCCTGATTGCCGCGGAGCGCCATGCCGACCGCGTTCACGCCGATCTTGCCGGCCTCGACCTCGCCGGCGGCGGGCCGCTGTTCGAGCCGACCGGGCGCAACACAGCCGCCGCCGTCGCACTGGCGACACTGCGCACACTGTCCGAGTTCGGCGACAGCCTGGTGCTGGTGGTGCCGTCGGACCATGAGATATCGACCCCGCGCCAGTTCTGGCAGAGCGTCGAAGCCGGCACCGAGGCAGCGCGTAGCGGCCGGCTGGTGGTGTTCGGCATCAGGCCGACACAGCCCGAGACCGGCTACGGCTATATCGAGGTTGCGGCCGAAAGCGGCGGCATCTTCGACGTGTCGCGCTTCGTCGAAAAGCCGGATCTTGCGACTGCGCAAAGCTATCTCAAGGCCGGAAATTTCTACTGGAACACCGGTATCTTCCTTTTTCGCGCCAGCGCCATGCGTGATGCCTTCATAGCGTTCCAGCCGGATATCTGGCAGGCCACCGAAGCAGCCTACAAGGCAGCGACATCGGATTTATCCGGCCTTTACATGCCGCTAGAACTCTACGCCGCCATTCCGTCGAACTCGATCGACTACGCCATCATGGAGCGGGCAAAAGACATCGCGATGGTGCCGGCCGGCTTCCGCTGGAACGATCTCGGCTCATGGCAGTCGCTGCTCGATGTCGGCCCCGCCGACGACCGGGGCAATGTCATCATCGGCGATGTCGTCTCCATCGATTGCGAGAATTCCTACATTCGCAGTGACGGCCGCCTGCTGTCGGCGATCGGCATGAAGGACATCGCCATCGTTTCGACATCGGATGCCACCTTCGTCGCTCCGGTCAGCCACAGCCAGCACGTCAAGAAGATCGTCGAGCAGCTCGAAAAATCGGGTCGCCTGGAAACCAGGTTCACGCCGGCGCATGACCGCGTCATCGAAAGCGGCGCCTGGCGGCGGCGCGTGCATCACTGGCTGTTTCAGGAGACCTTGCCGCTGTGGTCGACATCGGGCGTCGACGAACGCCATGGCGGCTTTCACGAAGCGCTTGGCCTGGACGCTTCGCCGTTGATGAAGCCCAAGCGCATGCGCACCATGGCAAGGCAGGTCTATGCCTTCGCCGTTGCCCGGGCGCGCGGCTGGGACGGTCCGGCCGACCGGCTGATCAGCCACGGCATCGCCTTCATGGCCGGCAAGGGCCGCACCGACAAGGGCGGCTGGGTTCGCACGCTGAATGTTGACGGTTCGGTCGCCGACGCCACCGAGGATGCCTACGATCATTCCTGCGTGCTCCTGGCACTGGCGCATGCGCATATGTCTGGCAATCCCGACGCTTTGCGCCTCGGCGAGGAAACCTTCGCCTTTCTCGATGCGCATCTCGAAGACAGCCGCATGACCGGCTTCCTTGAGACATCGGATGGCAAAGGCGAGCGCCGCTCCAACCCGCATATGCACCTGCTCGAGGCCTTCCTGGCCTGGCACCAGGCGACCGGCGAGCGCGCCCATCTGCGCCGCGCAGCGCGTATCATCGACCTCTTCCGCAGTCATTTCTTCGATCCGGAAAGCTGGACGCTTGGCGAGTATTTCGATGCCGAATGGAAACCATCCGCCCGCGAGAAAGGCTCGTGGACCGAGCCTGGCCACCATTTCGAATGGGCCTCTTTGCTGGTCGATTTCGCTGGGCGCAGCGGCCAGGCCGAGTTGAGCGGCTTTGCCAGGAAACTCTACGCCTCGGCCATCGCCAATGGCCTCAACCGCGCCACCGGCCTTGCCTATGGCGCCGTCTCGCGACAGGGCCTGCCGCTCGACCTGATATCGCGCAGCTGGCCGCAGGCCGAAGCGGTGAAGGCGGCGATCGCGCTGGATGGTTCGGGCGGGCCCGATCTCAAGCCCGAGATCGAAGCGCGCGTCGGCCGGCTGTTCCGCTGGCACATCGACCCGGCGCCGCTCGGCCTGTGGATCGACCGCATCGACGAACGCGGCCGCTCGCTGGCGACCGATGTGCCAGCCAGCATCTTCTATCATCTGGTCTGTGCGCTGACGCAATATCTGGACAGCACGGCCGACCTGAAGGCGTAGAGGGCTGGATCAGTACGGGCTCGCCACGTCACCCGTCTCGACATACACCGACTTCAGCTGCGAATAGAGCGCCAGTGCGGCCAGTGAATTCTCGCGTCCGATGCCTGACTGTTTGAAGCCGCCGAACGGGATTTCCACCGGCGTCAGATTATACGCGTTGATCCAGCAGGTGCCGGCCTGCAGTTCGGCGATGACGCGGTGGGCGCGCGGCAGGTCGCGCGTGAAGACGCCGGCAGCGAGGCCGAATTCGGTGTCGTTGGCGCGGTCGATCACCTCGTCCTCGCCGTCGAATTTCAACACGCTCATCACTGGTCCGAAAATTTCTTCACGGGCGATGCGCATGCCATCGGTCACGCCGGTGAACACCGTCGGCTCGACGAAGAAGCCGCCCTGAAAGCCCTGCAGCGAAGGCACATTGCCGCCGCAAGCAAGCGTCGCTCCATCCTGCTTGCCGATCTCGATATAGCCGACCACCTTGTCGTGCTGCGCCTTGGAGACCAGCGGTCCCATCTGGGTTTCGGGATCGAGCGGGTCGCCGATGCGGATTTTCTTGGTCCGCTCTATCAGACGGTCGACAAAGCGGTCGTGGATGCCGCTCTGCACGAAGACGCGCGTGCCGTTGGAGCAGATCTGTCCGGTCGAATAGAAATTGCCGAGCATGGCGCCGCCAATGGCGTTCTCGATGTCGGCATCGTCGAACACGATCAGCGGCGACTTGCCCCCGAGTTCCATCGTCGCGTGCTTCATCTTCGAGCCGGCAAGCGACAGCACCTTGCGGCCGGTCGGCACCGAACCGGTCACCGAGACCTTGGCGACGACATCGTGGCCGACAAGCCCGGCGCCGACATCGCCATAGCCCTGCACAACGTTGAACAAGCCGTCGGGTAGCCCCGCTTCGCTGTAGATCTCGGCCAGTGCCAGCGCCGACAGCGGCGTGTTTTCCGACGGCTTGAACACCATGGCATTGCCCATGGCGAGCGCCGGTGCCGATTTCCAGCCGGCGATCTGGATCGGGTAGTTCCATGCGCCGATGCCGACACAGACGCCGAGCGCTTCGCGCCTTGTGTAGGCGAAGGGTCCGCCGAGATCGACCGACTCGCCGTTGTAGGCGGCAACGGCACCGCCGAAATATTCAAGGCAGTCCGCAGCCGAGGGCGCATCCGCCACCAACGTTTCCTGGATCGCCTTGCCGGTGTCCAGCGTCTCGATGCGAGCGAGGTCGGCGTTGCGGGCGCGCAATATGTCGGCGGCGCGGCGCAGGATGCGCCCGCGCTCGACCGGCTTCAGCCGCGCCCAGGCGGGCTGCGCCGCCCGCGCGGCCTCGACGGCGAGTTCCAGCACGTTCGGCGTTGCCGAACGTAGCATGGCGATGGTCTCGCCGGTTGCCGGATAGATGACCGGCAGCGGGGCGCCGCCTTCGTCCTCGATGTAGCGTCCGTTGACATAGTGCGATGCCGTGGGCTGAGCGCGCATGGAAGTCTCCAGATTGTCTTTCGCGGCATGCGGATCGTGCAGTCACACGATCATGCTCTATCTGTCCGACGCCTGCCAGCGCGGATTGATCCATGGTTCCTGGTTGGACGGCGCCAGCGGCGTGCGGCCAAGGATGTGATCGGATGCCTTCTCGCCGGTCATGATCGACGGCGCATTGAGATTGCCGTTGGTGACGCGCGGGAAAATCGAGGAATCGGCGACCCGCAATCCTTCGACGCCGATGACCCGGCACTCCGGATCGACGACGCTCATCATGTCGTCGGCGCGGCCCATCTTGCAGGTGCCGCAAGGATGGTAGGCGCTCTCGGCGTGATCCCTGATGAAGATGTCGAGATCGTCGTCCGATTGCACGTGGCTGCCCGGCGATATCTCCTTGCCCCGATAGGGATCGAACGCCGACTGGCCGAAGATCTCGCGCGTCAGCCGGATGCAGTGGCGGAACTCCGCCCAGTCGTCTGGATGCGACATGTAGTTGAAGTGGATCATCGGTTTCGATTTCGGGTCCGGCGAGCGCAGCGTCACCGACCCCCGCGACTTCGAGCGCATCGGTCCGACATGCGCCTGGAAGCCGTGCGACTTGGCCGCCGCCTTGCCGTCATAGCGGACTGCCGCGGGGATGAAATGGTACTGGATGTCGGGGTAGTCGACGCCGGCACGTGAGCGCACGAAGGCCGCCGCTTCGAAATGGTTGGTGGCGCCAAGCCCGGTCTTGAGGAACAGCCACTGCGCCCCGATGAGCGCTTTCGAGAACGGATTCAGCACCGAATTGAGCGTGATCGGCAGCAATGATTCCTGCTGGATGTAGAGCTCCATATGGTCCTGCAGGTTGCGGCCGACGCCGGGCCTGTCGGCCACCACCGGAATGCCGTTTTCGCGCAGATGCTCGGCCGGACCGATGCCGGACAGCATCAGGATCTTGGGCGAATTGATCGACGATGCGGCGACGATTACCTCACGTCGCGCCTTAACGACCTGAATCTGTTTGTGAGCTTCGATCTCGACGCCGATGGCGCGCTGATTCTCGATGATCACCCGCCGCGCAAAGCCCTTGACCAGACTGACGTTTTTGCGCTTCAGCGCCGGCTTCAGATAGGCTGATGCCGCCGACCATCGGCGGCCGCCGCTGATGGTCTGCTCCATCGGCCCAAAACCTTCCTGCTTGGAACCGTTATAGTCCTCCGTCAGTTCGAACCCGGCCTGGCGGCCAGCCTCGACGAAGGCGCCATAGAGCGGATTTTTACGCGAGCCGCGCTGCACATGCAGCGGCCCGCCGTGCCCGCGCCAGCCATCCTCGCCGCCATCCGAATCCTCCATGCGCTTGAAATAGGGGAGCACGTCGGCGAAGCCCCAGCCGGCCGCACCCTCTTCGGCCCAATGGTCGAAGTCGCGGGCGTGGCCGCGCACATAGACCATGCCGTTGATCGAGGACGAGCCGCCGATAACCTTGCCGCGCGGTGTCGCCAGCACACGGCCGCCGAGATGCGGCTCCGGCTCGCTGGCAAAGCCCCAGTCGTACAGGCTCATGTTGAGCGGGATCGACAGCGCCGACGGCATCTGGATCAGCGGCCCGATATCGCTGCCGCCGAATTCGATGACGATGACCGAATGCTTGCCGTCTTCCGACAGGCGATAGGCCATGGCCGAGCCGGCCGAGCCGGAGCCGATGATGACGAAATCCGCTTCAAGCATGGTTCATATGCGCCATGAAATCGGCGAGCGAGACATTGCCGCCGGTAGCCACAACAAGGACGGTCTTGTCCTTCACATCCACCTTGCCGCCGAGCAATGCCGCGATCGACGCCGCCCCCGACGGTTCGAGCACCAGCTTCATGCGCTCGAAGGCGATCCGCATCGCGCGCCGCACCGATTGGTCGTCGACGGTGATGCCGTGAACACCCGCCGTCTTGACCGCGGCAAACGGAGCATCGCCCGGCCGTCGTGACATCAACCCGTCGCAGATCGATTTCGGCCCGATCGGCATCGTCTCGATAGCGCCATGCGCCAGCGACGAGCCCATGCCATTGAAACCTTCCGGCTCGACGCCGATGATCTCTGTCGCTGGCGACAGATAGTGGAAGGCAAGCGAAACGCCGCCGATCAACCCGCCGCCACCGACCGAGCAGAACAAGAGGTCGGCGCTGGCACCTTTGGCTTCGAGTTGGTCAAGCGCTTCGAGGCCGGCGCCCGCCTGGCCGGCGACGATCTCCGGATCGTCGAATGGATGCAGCAGCGCCAGGCCCTCTGTCTCGGCGATCTCGCGCGCCTTGGCGGCGGCGACTTCCTCCCGCGCGCGCTCGCCATGGTCGGTCAGCACGACGCGGGCGCCATAGCCCGCCGTGGCATCACGCTTGGCGGCCGGTGCGTCGATCGGCATGACGATGGTGACGGGAACGCCAAGCGCCTGGCCGGCAGCCGCCAGCCCTTGCGCGAAATTGCCGGAGGAGTAGGCGACGACGCCCTTCTTCGCTTCGTCAACTGAAAGCTGCTTCAGGCGCCAATAGGCGCCGCGCACCTTGAATGAGCCGGCCCATTGCAGCGATTCCGGCTTGATGAAGACGCGGGCGGCGCCGGTCTCGCGGGCTAGTGCCGTCGATTCCAGCAGCGGCGTGATCTGCGTCGCCCTGGAGGTGACGGCATAGGCCTGCTTGAGATGGTCAAGGGAGGGGACGAGAAGGTCTGACATCATTCGCCTCGCGGATACCGTTTGCTCTCTTCGAGATTGTCGAGGTTCATGTGATTGCGCATGTAACGCTCGGACGTCTTTTGCAGGGGCTGGAAATCCCAGGGGTAATAGGCGCCGTTGCGCAGCGCCGGATAGACGACCCAGCGGCGCGCCTGGCTTTCGCGGACAGCGGCGTCGAAGCCGGCCATGTCCCAGCGCGCCTGGACCTTGTCCATGAATGCCGCCACCAAGCCGGCATTGGCGGGGTCGTCGGCCAGATTGTTTCGCTCGAGCGGATCGGCTTCGAGATCGAACAGTTGCGGCGGATCGAGCTCGCAGTGGACGAATTTGTATCTGCCGTCGCGGATCGCCACCAACGGCGCGTTGGACCCTTCGGCCGCATACTCCATCAACACCGGTGCGGTGCGCTCGATGCCCTCGGTGAGCGGCAGCAGCGACTGGCCGTCGGTCCACGGCGCGATCGCGGCGATGTCGATGCCGGCGAGGTCGCAAAGCGTCGGCGCCACATCGAGATTGGAGACCGGCGTCTCGATCAGCCCGGCAGGAATGTCCTTGCCGGCGATCATCAGCGGCACCCGCGCCGAACCCTCGAAGAAGCTCATCTTGAACCACAGGCCGCGCTCGCCGAGCATGTCGCCGTGATCCGAGCAGAACAGGATGATTGTGTCGTCCGCCATGCGTGTACGCTCGAGAACGTCCAGGATCTCGCCCAGCTTGTCGTCGACATAGGAGATGTTGGCGAAATAGCCCTGCCGCGAACGACGCACCTGCTCCGGTGTGATCTCGAAAGAGGGATAGTCGCTGGCGTGGTACAGCCGCCGGGAATGCGTATCCTGCTGGTCATACGCGATGAACCCGGTTTCCGGGTCCAGCGCCTGGCAATGCTCATAGAGATCCCAATATTGCTTGCGCGCGACATAGGGATCGTGCGGATGCGACAGCGAGACAGTGAGGCACCAAGGCCGATGGTTCGCATCGTCCTGTTCGCGCGAAAGCTGATAGAGCTTCTGCGTAGCCAGGAACACGACCTCGTCGTCATACTCCATCTGGTTGGTGATCTCGGCGACGCCTGCGCCGGTCACCGAGCCCAGATTGTGATACCACCAGTCGATACGCTCGCCGGGCTTGCGGTAATCCGGCGTCCAGCCGAAATCGGCTGGATAAATGTCGGTCGTCAGCCGCTCCTCGAAACCATGCAACTGGTCCGGCCCAACGAAATGCATCTTGCCCGACAGGCAGGTGTAGTAGCCGGCGGCGCGCAAATGATGGGCAAAGGTCGGGATCGATGAGGCGAATTCGGCGGCATTATCATAGACGCCGGTGCGCGACGGCAATTGCCCGCTCATGAACGAGGCACGGCCCGGCGCGCAGAGCGGCGAGGCCGTGTAGTTGTTGGCAAAGCGCGCCGAACGCGCGGCCAACGCTTTCAGATGCGGTGTATGCAGAAACTCCGCCGGTCCGTCCGGAAACAGGGTTCCGTTGAGCTGGTCGACCATGACGATCAGGAAATTGGTTGGCTTCATTGTCACTGTTTGCGCCGCTCGCCAAGTTTGGTTTCGAGATAGTCCTCGACCAGCGCGATCGCGGTCGCGGCATCGGGCACGCCGTCTTTCAGCGCCCGCCTGATGTAGAGCCCGTCGATCATCGCCGCGGTCGCTTCGGCGGCGCGGTCGGCTTCGGCTCTGGGCAAGATCCCGGTCAGCCCGCTCATCAGGTTCGAGTGCAGCCGCCGCGCGTAGACCTTGAGCAGCCGGCGCAAGGCCGATGATTTCTGCGCCTCGACATAGAAGGCGAGCCAGGCGGCGATGGTTTCCGGCTGGAACTGGATGTCGGAGAAATTGACAGCGACCACCGCCGAGACCCTTTCGCGCGCGCTATTGGCCGAGCCAAGGGCGCGCAACGTATCGGCTGTAAGCTCCGCCAGTATGTGCCGCATCGTCGCCAAGAGCAGCTCGTCCTTGGCACCAAAATAATGATGGGCAAGGGCGGACGACACGCCGGCGCGTCCGGCGATCTCGGACATGGTCACGTCGAGCGAACCGCGCTCGCCGATCGCCGAGATCGTCGCGTCGATCAGCGCCTTGCGGCGCAGCGGTTCCATTCCGATTTTCGGCATCTCGCCATGATCCTTTGAGAAAACAGGATTATTTTTTATTGACGCGTCAATCAACAAAAAAATCGGCCCCGATCTCGGCTGTACCAAGCGATTGTACGCCTCCAGCCCTTCACGAAACCGGCACGATTGTTTATCTTTGAACAATAGATGCGAAATGCGCCGTGAGCCGACATGCCAGGCCGGCGCCAAGGATGGAGACCGCCATGACCGCATGCATCGTCGGATGGGCGCATTCGCGCTTCGGCAAGCTTGAGGGCGAAACGCTCGAAAACCTCATCGTCAAGGTGGCAACGGACGCGCTCGACCATGCCGGCATCGGTCCCGACGAGGTCGACGAGATCGTGCTCGGCCACTTCAACGCCGGTTTTTCGGCGCAGGATTTCACC
>NZ_RZPW01000193.1:0-9013 GCF_003998455.1 Mesorhizobium sp. M7A.F.Ca.CA.001.08.2.1
ATCATCGGTGCCGGACAGGCTGGCCCTCCGCTGGCCGGGCGGCTGACGGCCGCCGGCATGAGCGTCGCGCTGATCGAGCGCAAGCTGGTCGGCGGCACCTGCGTCAACACCGGCTGCATGCCGACCAAGACCATGGTCGCCAGCGCCTATGCCGCGCATCTGGCGCGCCGCGCCGCCGACTACGGCGTGACGCTCAGTGGCCCCGTCGGCGTCGACTACGCCATGATCAAGGCGCGCAAGGACAAGGTGACGATCGACGCCCGCACCAATCTTGAGACCTGGATTGCCGGCATGGACAAGTGCACCCTCTATCGCGGCCATGCGCGTTTCGAATCCGCCAACACGGTGCGCGTCGGCGACGATCTTTTGACCGCCGAAAAGATCTTCCTCAACACCGGCGGCCGCGCCTCGGTGCCCGACCTTCCCGGCATCCACGACATCGACTATCTGACCAACTCGTCGATGATGGATCTCGACGTGCTGCCGCGCCATCTCGTCGTCGTCGGCGGCAGCTACATCTCGCTCGAATTCGCTCAGATGTTCCGCCGCTTCGGCGCGGAAGTCACCGTCGTCGAGAAGAGCCCGCGCCTGACCGGCCGCGAGGACGAGGATGTCTCCGCCGCCATCCTGTCGATCCTCGAAAACGAAGGCATCGCGGTCCATGTCGGCGCCGACGACATTGCCTTCGCCAGACAGGGTGACGACATCGCCGTGACCTTCTCCGCCGGCAAGCCACCGGCGGTCGGCTCGCATGTGCTGCTGGCGCTGGGGCGCACGCCCAACACCGACGATCTCGGCCTGGAAAGGGCCGGCGTCGAGGTCGACAAGCGCGGTTTTGTCACCGTCGACGACCAGCTGCGCACCAGCGTGCCCGGCATCTGGGCGATGGGCGACTGCAACGGCAGGGGCGCCTTCACCCACACCTCCTACAACGACTACGAGATCGTCGCCGCCAATTTGCTCGACAACGATCCGCGGAGGGTCAGCGACCGGATCGAAGCCTATGCGCTCTACATCGACCCGCCGCTTGGCCGCTGCGGCATGACCGAGGCCGCAGTGAAGAAATCCGGCCGTCGCGCGCTGGTCGGCCAGCGGCCGATGACCCGCGTCGGCCGCGCTATCGAAAACGGCGAGACGCAGGGTTTCATGAAAATCCTGGTCGATGCCGACACCAGGGAGATCCTCGGCTGCTCGGTGCTCGGCCCCGGCGGCGACGAGGCTATCCATTGTGTGCTCGACCTGATGTACGCCAAGGCGCCCGTCGACACGCTGGCGCGTGCCGTGCACATCCATCCCAATGTTTCGGAGTTGCTGCCCACCATTGCCCAGGAGCTGAAGCCGCTGGCGTGACAGCCCGTTGAAGACCCATTTTAAAGCTCTTCCTTTTCTGCATCGCTGCAATGCAGCAATGCAGCTTGCGCACGGTGGCGTGCTTCGCGCAGTCTGGAATTGAACCGATTCAGTCTGGACGCACCATGCCCTTGCCGATCCTTGCGCTTGCCATTGCGTCCTTCTGCATCGGCACCACCGAATTCGTCATCATGGGCTTGCTGCCTGAGGTCGCCGCCGACCTCGGCGTGTCGATCCCCGCGGCGGGCCTGCTGGTTACCGGATATGCGCTGGGCGTCGTCTTCGGCGCCCCGATCGTCGCCATGGCCACTGCGCATTTGCCGCGCAAGCCGGTGCTGGTCGGGCTGGCCGTGCTGTTCGTCGTCGGCAATCTGTTTTGCGCCATCTCGCCCAACTACTGGACGCTGATGGCCGCGCGCGTCTTCACCGCTTTCGGCCACGGCGCCTTCTTCGGCATCGGCTCGGTCGTTGCCGCCAGCCTGGTGCCGCGCAACAAGCGCGCCAGCGCTATCGCGCTGATGTTCGCCGGGCTGACGCTGTCCAACATCCTGGGTGTTCCCGCCGGAACCGCACTTGGCGAAGCGTTCGGCTGGCGCTCCACCTTCGTTGCCGTGGTCGGTATCGGCCTGATCTCGGTGGCAGCGATCGCCTGGTTGGTGCCGTCCGATGTCGCCGAGCCAAGCGGTGGCGGCCTGCGCGGCGAGCTGCGCGTGCTGGGCAAGCTGCAGGTCTGGCTGGCCATGCTGATCGCGGCGCTGACCTCCGCAAGCCTGTTCACCGTCTTCACCTACATCAAACCCTACCTCACCGAGGTATCGGGCTTGTCGACCTCGGCAGTCACGTGGGTTCTGCTGCTGTTCGGCGCGGGCATGAC
Organism: Mesorhizobium sp. M7A.F.Ca.CA.001.08.2.1; assembly: GCF_003998455.1. Taxonomy (NCBI): domain Bacteria; kingdom Pseudomonadati; phylum Pseudomonadota; class Alphaproteobacteria; order Hyphomicrobiales; family Phyllobacteriaceae; genus Mesorhizobium; species Mesorhizobium sp. M7A.F.Ca.CA.001.08.2.1. Next base: position 2,225 of record NZ_RZPW01000193.1, read on the forward strand.
CATCGGCAACATCATCGGCGGCAGACTGGCCGACTGGAAACTGATGCCGACAGTGATCGGCACCCTGCTGCTGATGGCCCTGCTTTTCGTTGGATTCAGGCAGTTCGGCGCAATCGCCAGCGTTGCCATCGGCATCGTCTTCCTGTGGGGCCTGCTCATCTTCGTCGTCGTGCCGCCGTTGCAGATCCGGGTCGTCGAGGCGGCCTCCGAGGGACCGAACCTTGCCGCCACGCTGAACCAGGGCGCCTTCAATATCGGCAATGCCAGCGGCGCCTGGATAGGCGGCGTGGCCCTGTCCGCCGGTGTTTCCTATGCCAATTTGCCGCTGGTCGGCGCAGCACTCGCTGTTTTGGCGGTCACCGTCGCTGTGCTGTCGCAGGCGCTGGACCGGCGCGCGCCGGTCATCCCGCTTCCGGCTGAATAGTCTCTTGCGCCCATAGCGCGGCAGGCTGGACCAATCGACATCGGCGCCTTCAAATCGCATGTCTCTCGCTCCTGATGGAGGAAGTCATGCAGAAATCGATCGAACGCATCGCCGGGGAAAGCGAAGGGGTTTCCTACGAATTCCCGCTGTTCCGCTTCACTGGTTCCGACAAGGCTGCTCCTTCGGCCTATCTGCAGGCGGCACTCCATGCCGGCGAGTTGCCGGGTGTCGTCGCCATCGACGCGCTGATGCCGATGCTTGCCAGGGCGGAGGCCGAAGGCCGCATCAAGGGCAACCTCACCATCGTGCCCTGGGCCAACCCGATCGGCCGGGCGCAATATCATTTCGGCGAGCATCAGGGCCGCTTCCATCTCGGCACGCGCACCAATTTCAACCGCGGCTTTCCGCTGCTAACGGCGCCCGACACAGCGCTCTTGCCCGACATTACCCTTGGCAGCGTCGACCAGCGGCTGAAGACGCGGCTGGTGCAGCTCTCGCTCGGCCACGACATCGTGCTCGACCTGCACTGCGATGACGAGGGCCTCGCCTATCTCTACGTCCACACCAGCCTGTGGCCTGCCATGGCCGATTGCGCCGCGGCCATGGGCGTCGACGCGGTCGTGCTGTGGAGCGAAGACACTGACGGCACCTTCGAGGGCGCCTCGATCATGCCCTATCAGAACGTCCCCGCCGATGTGGCCAAGCTCGACCGTCGCGTCGCCACCACCGTCGAATATCGCGGCATCCTCGATGTCGATGGTGCCTTGGCCGCCGCCGACGCCGACGGCCTCTACCGGCTGCTGGTGGCGCGCGGCGTGATCGCCGACAGCGCCCTGCCCGCGCCGGGTCCTTTCACCGGCTTCGTGGCGCCATTGGAAAACATCGACATGATGCCGGCGCCACGGGCCGGTGCCGTGCTCTACGACGTGAAGCCCGGCGACCGCGTCGCCAAGGGCGCGCGCCTCGCCACCATCGTCCATGCACCGGGTGAAGCCGATGGCCGCACCGAAGTGTTCGCACCGCAGGACGGCATCATCCTGACCCGCCGCTCGCGCCGCATCATCCGCGCCGGCGAAGATCTTCTGAAGCTGGTCGGCGACAGGAAGAGCACTGATGCCCGGTCGGGAACGCTGGAGGACTGACTTAGCCCGAAATAGCCAGTCGCGCCTTCGCCTCCAGCCATTCCGCCATCTGCCGGTAAGGCACCGGGCCGTGACTGATGCGGGCGACACCCAGTTCCGCCAGCCGCTGGCGCGGCGGCACATGCGCCAGCGCAATGATGTTGACCGGCAACGCAATTGCCTTGCAGAGCGTCTCGATCAGGCCTTCGTCGCCAAGGCCCGGCGCAAAGAAGCCGTGCGCGCCGGCTTTTTCGAAGGCCTGTGCGCGCTCGATGGCCTGGTCGAGCAGAACGTCATCATGCGCATCCGGTTTCGCCTTGAGGAAGATGTCGGTTCGAGCGTTGATGAACGCCGGTATGCCGGAAGCCTTGACGGCCGCCGCCGCGGCTTCGATGCGCTTTGCCTGCACGGAAATGTCATGCAGGCCGCTGCCACCGACAATCTGATCCTCGAAATTGAAACCGATAGCGCCGGCCCGCAGCGCCAACGTCACCGTGCGAGCGACGATTTCCGGGTCAACGCCGTAGCCGCCCTCGAGGTCCATGGTCACCGGCAGGTCGACCGACCCGACGATGCGCTTGATGTTGTCGAGCGCCAGTTCCAGCGGGATTTTCTCGCCATCGGCGTAGCCGAACGCGGCCGCGACCGGCCAGCTTCCGGTGGCGATCGCCTTGGCACCCGCTTTCTCGATGATCTTGGCCGAACCCGGATCCCAGGCATTGTAGAGGACGACCGGGTTGCCCTTGACGTGGAGGGAATGAAACGTCCGCGCGCGCTCGATCTGCTCGGTCATGGTTGTTTTCCCGTCTTCCTGCTGTTGGATGAGCACTCTAAGCGGCACTGTCGGCTCTGGCGATGTGCCATGAGCCTGAGAAGCGGCGGCCAACGAACAGACTTTCAAACCTGTTGCGCATCCCTCTTTTCGCAGCTATGGATTTCGCCATGAATATGCGTTCGATCAAGACCATTTGGTGGTGGGCCTGCTGACAGCGGCCTGTTCGAACACGTGCGCGTGAATAGAGAGGGTGGCCGCAACGGAAAGTCCGGGCGGCCATTTGTTTTTTCCAAGCCATTCCCGGGTCCGTTGCCCCAAGAAGCTGATGGAGACGGCAATGACGATGAAGGTTCTGGAAAACGGCGCGGAAAGTTTCGTGACCGCGGGTGGCATCACCATCACCCGCGCGCGCCACGACCGGCCGTATGCGGGCGCGATCGACGCTTACGTCGACGGCCTGAATTCGCGCCGCGGCGCGGTGTTTTCCTCCAACTATGAATATCCCGGCCGCTACACGCGCTGGGACACCGCCATCATCGACCCGCCTCTGGTTGTCTCCGCGCGCGGCCGCGCCATGCGTATCGAGGCGCTCAACGGCCGTGGCGAGGTGTTGTTGCCGGTCATCGGCAAGGCGCTGGATAGCCTGGCCGATATCACCATCGCCGAGACATCGAAAAGGCTCATCCGTCTCGACGTCGCCAAGCCCGGCCGTGTCTTCACGGAAGAAGAGCGCAGCCGTGTTCCTTCGGTGTTCACCGTACTGCGCGCCATCACCGCTCTGTTCAAGACCGAGGAAGACGCCAATCTTGGTCTCTACGGCGCTTTCGGCTACGACCTCGCCTTCCAGTTCGACCCGGTCGACTACAAGCTCGAACGCAAGCCAAGCCAGCGCGACCTGGTGCTGTTCCTGCCTGACGAGATCCTGGTCGTCGACCATTATTCGGCCAAGGCATGGACCGACCGCTACGACTATGCCGGCGAGGGTTTTTCGACCGAAGGGCTGCCGCGCGACGAAATCTCCGAGCCGTTCAAGAGCCCCGACCGCATCCCGCCGCGCGGCGACCATGAACCCGGCGAGTATGCCGACCTGGTGCGCAAGGCGATGGATTCGTTCAAGCGCGGCGACCTGTTCGAGGTCGTGCCGGGCCAGATGTTCTACGAGCGCTGCGAGACGCAGCCGTCCGAGATTTCGCGCAAGCTGAAGGCCATCAATCCGTCGCCCTATTCCTTCTTCATCAATCTGGGCGAAGGTGAATATCTGATCGGCGCCTCGCCGGAAATGTTCGTGCGCGTCAACGGCCGCCGCGTCGAGACCTGCCCGATCTCGGGCACCATCAAGCGCGGCGACGACGCAATTTCCGACTCAGAGCAGATCCTGAAACTGCTCAACTCGAAGAAAGATGAATCCGAGCTGACCATGTGCTCGGATGTCGACCGCAACGACAAGTCGCGGGTCTGCGAGCCGGGTTCGGTGCGCGTCATCGGCCGGCGCCAGATCGAGATGTATTCGCGCCTGATCCATACGGTCGACCACATCGAAGGCAGGCTGCGCGAAGGCATGGATGCCTTCGATGCCTTCCTGTCGCATGCCTGGGCGGTCACCGTCACCGGCGCGCCGAAGCTATGGGCCATGCGCTTTATCGAGCAGAACGAGAAGAGCCCGCGCGCCTGGTATGGCGGCGCGATCGGCATGGTCAATTTCAACGGCGACATGAACACCGGCCTGACGCTCCGCACCATCCGTATCAAGGACGGCATTGCCGAAGTGCGCGCCGGCGCCACATTGCTGTTCGACAGCATTCCCGAGGAAGAAGAAGCCGAAACCGAACTGAAGGCATCCGCCATGCTCTCCGCCATCCGCGACGCCAAGACAGGCAATTCCGCCAGCACCGAGCGCACCACCGCGCGCGTCGGCGACGGCGTCAACATCCTGCTGGTCGACCACGAGGACAGTTTCGTCCACACGCTGGCCAATTATTTTCGCCAGACCGGCGCCAACGTCTCGACCGTTCGCTCGCCGGTGCCTGAGGAAGTCTTCGACCGGCTGAAACCCGACCTCGTCGTGCTGTCGCCCGGCCCCGGCACGCCGAAGGACTTCGATTGCGCCGCAACCATCAAGAAGGCGCGCGCCCGCGAACTGCCGATCTTCGGCGTCTGCCTTGGCCTGCAGGCATTGGCCGAGGCCTATGGCGGCGAACTGCGGCAGCTGCACATACCGATGCACGGCAAGCCGTCGCGCATCCGCGTCTCCAAGCCCGGCATCATCTTCTCCGGCCTGCCCAAGGAAGTCACCGTCGGCCGCTACCACTCGATCTTTGCCGATCCGGTGCGGCTGCCCGACGATTTCATCGTCACGGCCGAGACCGAGGACGGCGTCATCATGGCCTTCGAGCACCGCAAGGAGCCGATCGCCGCAGTGCAATTCCACCCGGAATCGATCATGACGCTCGGGCACAATGCCGGCATGCGCATCATCGAGAACATCGTCGCCCACCTGCCGCGCAAGGCCAAGGAAAAGGCCGCCTGACGATCATGGCCGAAGCCGAGAACACGATGGCGATCGCGGCCAAGGCGGCCGCGAAGCGCAAGGTCGCGAACCTCGCCTTCTGGTCGATTATCGTCGCCTTTGTCGTGCTCGCGCTGAAAGCTGCCGCCTGGTACGTCACCGGCTCAGTCGCACTCTATTCGGACGCACTGGAATCGATCGTCAACGTCATCGCCTCGGTCGCCGCCTTCTGGGCGATCCAGATCAGCCACAAGCCGGCCGACCAGGATCATCCCTTCGGCCATCACAAGGCCGAGTATTTCTCGGCAGTGCTGGAAGGCGTGTTGATCGTGCTTGCCGCGCTATTGATCCTCAACGAGGTCTGGCGCTCCTGGCAGACTCCGTCACCCTTGGAACAGCCTTGGGAAGGTCTTGCGGTCAACGGCGTTGCCACGATTATCAACGCCTTCTGGGCCTGGACGCTGATCCGCGCCGGCAGGGCGGAGAAATCACCGGCACTGGTCGCCGACGGCAACCACATCATGACCGACGTGGTGACCTCGATCGGGGTCTTCGGCGGCCTGGTCGGGGCGATCCTGACCGGCTGGCAGATCCTCGACCCCGCACTTGCCGTCCTCGTGGCGCTGAACATCTTGTGGCAGGGCTGGCATGTCATCGGCTCGTCGATGAACGGGCTGATGGACCGCGCCGTCGACACCCAGGAGCACATGCGCATCCGCGACGTCATCTCGGCTAACTGCAAGGGCGCGCTTGAAGTGCACGACCTCAAGACGCGCATCGCCGGCCGCGCCACCTTCATCGAGTTTCATCTGGTCGTCGACGCAGACATGTCGGTCGGCGCCAGCCATGTCATCTGCGACCGCATCGAGGACGCGCTGAAGGCCGAAATCCCCTCGGTGCGCGTCACCATCCACGTCGAGCCCGACGACGAGGCCAAGCTGCCCAAGGGCACGACGGCCGTGCCGTTCGCATGAGGCGGTTCACCAGGTCTCGATTGAGAGATCTTTGATCCGCTCGAATTCCCGGACATTACGGGTCATCAGCGTAAGGTTCCGAGCGCGCGCTTGCCCACCGATCAACGCATCGTAGGGACCGATCGGAGTTCCTAACGTCGCAAGCGTTGCCCGAATCTCCCCAGCATGTCTTGCGTCTTCTCGGTCGAATTCGAGCACCGGGAACTGCAGAGCTTCGATGCGCGCCAAATTTTCAGCCCTTCGCTGGCTCTTTTCAGCACCATAGTGCAGTTCGTGCGCGACGATCGCAGAGAGGGCAAAGTCCTGCGGCCTGTGCCGTTTTAGCAGCGCCAACAGACCCGCGTCGCCCTTGATGACCGCGATGACGGCATTGGTGTCGAGCAGGTAGATCACTTGAAAACGTCATCCAAGGCAGGTCGATCCTGCCCGTCTTGACGTTCGAGCGCCGCCTCGGCGAAATCGTTATCAAGCGGTCCGATCACTTGGTCTAGCCACGCCCAGTCCTGCGCAAGCGGTTCCAGAATGACGGTTTGCCCGTGACGGCGGATCGAAACCTCATCTGTTTCGAAACGGAACTCCTTGGGCAGACGCACAGCTTGTGACCGGCCCGACCAGAACACTTTCGCCTTGTCCATCACGCTATCCTCAAATGAGATATAGCAAAGATATATCCCTTCATGGCGACGTAGACAAGTCCGAGCTCAGGGCGAGCAGGCCGATTGCGGCATTGGCTTCAGCCGATAGACCTTGTCGTCGGATTTCGTCTTTCCGGCGTCCGCCTTCGAACACAGGTCGACGATTGCAAGCGCGCTGTTTGGGTTGGCCAGCATCATCGTGCCGTTGGCGCCACGCTTGAGGAAAATCTCCTTCTGCGCGATGTCCCAGGAGAAATCGCTCATCTTCGTGCTGGCCGCGCAGCGCCACTGGTCGGCTTCGCCCTGGCAGGAATAGGTCTGCGTCACCTTGGCCGATTTCTGCCGTGTGGTGAC
>NZ_RZPW01000194.1:0-8983 GCF_003998455.1 Mesorhizobium sp. M7A.F.Ca.CA.001.08.2.1
GTGAGACGCAGGCTGTAGACGCCGTTCGCAAACAGAGCAGGATCGAGTTGCGCAAGTGCGCCATTCGTGATCGCACCGGCCCCGCTAGCCAGGGTCGACCACTCGCCAGATTCGAAATGCGCGATCTCAAGTTGCCAGCGATCCAGATTCGTGTCGATTACGGAGCCAAGTAAATCGGCTTTCGTATCGAAGCGACTTCCCAGGAGGCCCGCCGCGAAGGAAACCTGCGGGGCCAGTATGTCGGTCGGGTCACGCACTTTGAGGATCGCTGAGCGCGTGCCGACGAGCCCGTCTGCGTCGGTTGCGGTCGCCACGATTTCGCTCAGGCCCGGCAGCCCGGCCGTGATGCGGGCGCGCCCCTGGCTGTCGAGCGCGAGCAGGACGCCGTTGTAGCGCACTTCCAGCTTGGTGATGTCGGCAAAGCCCGTCGAGATGACGTGGACCAGTATTTCCTGACCGGGCACGACCGGGAAACTCGGCGTCTGCTCAATGACGATACGCGGGAGTTCTGGTGCGGTGGTGGCGCGGAGCACGACCGGTTCGAGCACGCTCTCCTGCTCGTCAGATAACGTGGCGAGCACCAGATAGTCGCCGGCTTGGCCGGCACCCGGCGTCCAGCGGATCTCGCCTGTCGTCTCGTTGAGAGTGGCGCCTTCGGGCAGACCGGTGGCGCCATAGGTCAAGACGTTCTGGTAATCCAGGTCTGTCCCTGCAAGCCGGAATACCAACTCGGTGCCGAGCACCACCTGATGGTCGGAGGACTTCAGGACCGGCGTGCGGTTCGTGTCCGTAATGGCGACCTGGACATCGAGCGTCGAGAGCGCGCCCGACGGATCGGTGGCTCCAAAACGGATCGTGTAGTCACCCGCCTGGCTGTAGCCGGGCGTCCAGGTGAACTTGCCGGTCTTGCGGTCGAAGCGCGCGCCCTGTGGCAGGGGCGATAGCACGGAATAGACACTGGGATCCTGATCGACGTCTCCCGAGAGCACCGTGAAGGCCATCTCAGCGCCTTCCCGGCCTGCCTGCGGGAACATCGCCACGAGCTCGGGTGCCCGGTTCACGTTCTGCACCTTGAGCGTGATCGTCTCGGAGCTCGCCTTGTTGCCGTCCGAAGCAGAGAACGTGATTCCGGCATAGTCGCCGGCTGCGAAGTAGTTGGGCGTCCAGGACAGCAGTCCGGTTTTCGCGTTGAAGGAAGCCCCCGTCGGGAGATTGGTGACCGAGAAGGTTATCGCGTCGTTGTCAGGATCGATCGCGTGGAGCGAAAGGGCGAAAACCTCACCTTCCTTCAGGGTGCGGTCGCCGATGGGCAGGAGGACAGGCGCGGCATTGCTGGCGCGCACCACGAGGTGGATCAATTGGCTGTCGGACAGCGCGGCATAAGCACCGGCGTTTCCGTCATCCGTGACGAGGAACGTGATCGTCCGCTCACCAATGTCGGCCGCGGCGGGCGTCCAGTCGACGCGGGCGGTGCCGTAGGTCGCGAGCGGCGTGATGGTCATGCCGGCCGGCATGTTCTGGCCGGAGAAGATCAAGCCGGTCTGGTCTGGATCGCGTGCGCGCAGGATGAAGCTCAGCGGCTGTCCGGCGACCGCGACCTTGTCGCCGACGATGTCGAACAGCGGTCGCTCGTTCGGCGCCACCACGGTGGTGGTGAAGCTCACCGCCGTCGTGCGGATATCGGCCTTGCCTTCAGCTCCACCATCGTCAGTGGCGCGGACGGTGATGAGATAGTTGCCGCGGTCATGGTCGCCAGGCGCGAAGCGGATGATGCCCTTGTTGGCTTCCGTCTTCACGAAGGTCGCGAGGCCACCTAGGGCGGTCAGCTCGATCGGCGTCGTGTCGACGGCTGGCCCGCCGGCCGTCGGCTGCCGGCTCAGATAGACCGACCATGTCAGCGGGTCACCGTCCGGATCGGACACCTCCACCGGAATCTCGAGGACCTCGCCGCGGTTGACGCTCTGGTTCACGGGTGTCGGCACCACCGGCGCGCGGTTAGCGTTGACGATATCGATGACGACATCGCGCACCGTTACGGCGGGCGTGAGCCCATCTCCCGTGTCAGTCGCCGTGAAGCGAACGGTGTAGTGTCCGGCCTGCGTATAGCCCGGTGTCCAGCCGAAGATGCCGGTGACAGCATCGAAGCTTGCACCTTGCGGCAGGTTCTCGACGGCATAGGACACGGTGGGTGCCGTGCCATCAAGCGGCGTCAGGCTGGCGTCCGCCTTGCGATCCTGCGGCACGAAACCAGGATTGTCCGGATCGAACGCGAAGGCGCGGAAGAAGAGCGGCTGGTTCTCCAGCAGACGGAACGGGCCGAGCTCGTCGAATACCGGCGCGCCGTTGGCATTCGCCACCCTGAAGGTCGTGCTGATCTCGGTGGTGTTAATCCCGTCGCTGACGAGGAACGGGATCACATAGGTGCCTGCCTGGGTGAAGGACGGCGTCCATTCGAAGGCGCCTGTGTTTGGATCGAGGAAGGCGCCGCCCGGAAGCAGTGCGCTGAAGAAGGTGAGCGCATCGCCCTCCGCGTCGCTGGCGCGCAGGCGAATTCGGATGGGATCGCCCTCGCGAACGACGCGGTCCGCGACCGGCGCAAGGCTTGGCGCCTGGTTGGTCGGCACCACCAGTAGCGTCAACGTCCGCGCGACGGTGTTGACGCCGTCGGTCACGCCAAGAACCACGCCTTCATATGTGCCGGCCTGGCCCCAGCCCGGTGTCCACTGCAGCAGTCCGGTTTGGGCGTTCAGCGACGCACCTGCCGGAAGCTGGTCGGCGAAATACTGGAGATAGTCGCCGTCGGGATCGAAGGCCGCCAACCCAACGGCAAAGTTCTCTCCCTCGCGAACCCTGAGTTCTTCGGGCAGCTCCTGGACGACGGGCGCCTGGTTCCCGCCATCAACCTGGATGGCGTAGGCCTGTGTCGCGTAGCTGCCGCGGTTGTCGTAGGCGCGCAGCACGACGCTGACCTGAGCCGGGCTGTCGACCGTCGGCGACCAGGTCAGTAGGCCTGTGTTGGACAGGCCCATCCCTTCGACGCCGTCGAGCAGGAGATAGGTGAACGGGTTTCCATCCGGGTCACGCGCGGCAAGTTGATAGGAATAGGCCTGTCCTGCGATCGCAGTGGTGACGGGTGCGGAATCGATGACGGGCGCCCGATTCGCGGCAGGAACGGCGAAAACGCCATGACCGATGGAAAGATGCTGCAGGGCGGAGTTTCCGATCGTGACGGTCTGCACGGTCGTGGACTGTCCGGGTGCAAGCCGGCCGTCAGCGAGAGCCTCGCCCAGATTGATGTACCAGAGTCCGCCCCCTTCGAACGTCGCGCCGGCAGGCTGACCCAGGAAATACTGCGCGGGGTCCAGAACCAGCGTGAGCGGCGCCAGAATGTCGGCGTCGCTGATGTTGGTGACCTTCACGTCATAGGAAACCGTGCCGTCGGCTCGGCTGGAGCGCACGGCGCTGAACTCGATGGTCACGAGCGCCGAAAGGTCGGTGATGGCGGTGAAGTCGCTTGTGAAGGCGGATCCCAATTCGGCATCCTGAATGCTCTTCAGATGCTCGCCCACCGTGAGCGTGTAGTCGCCGAATTCGAGCGGATCGAAGGAGAGGCGAACAGTGCGGGTTCCCACGTCATAGGTCGCACCCTTGAGCGCAACAGGCTCGCCGGTGCTTTTCACAAGCGTGTAGTTTGCGAGGTACAGGACCGAACCGGCGTCGAGGCCGTAGCCCGCCAACATGTCCTGGTCAAACGATACGGTCATCTCCGCGAAGGGGAGCGGCACTGCGGATCCGTCCGGCGGATTCACGAACGCCACTTTCGGCGCCACGATCGGACTGACGACATCGATCTGATGCGACTGCGCAATCAGGAGACGGCCATCCGCGGTCGTCGCAAGCGTTTCGCCCCACGTTCCGTTCAGGGCGATCGGAACATGTTGGAGCGTAGCGAGGTCGACGGCGATCAACTGCGAGCCGCGAGACTGGCCGTCGGCGAGATTGTTCGAGATGAAAAGGAGACCTTCGAGCTTCGTGCCAGCCTTGCCGAAGGCAATGGAATCAACCTCGCTGTCAAAAGACAGGACTTTTGTGGCGCGCCCCTTCGGGTCAAAGGTCACGACATCGCCCCGTTCGGGCCAGGTGGTGCCCCAGAGCTTGCCGTCCGGCGCAAATGCGAGGTCGTCGACGCGAACCGAACTGAAGGCCGTGAAGGTATGCTTCACCGGGTCGAAGATCTCGATGCCGCGCCCTGACGACACGTAGATCTTGCCGGTGGCCGGATCGACTGCCAGTGCCTGCGTGATGCTGTCGCCAAAGCGAGCCTGGACCTGACCTGTTGCCGCGTCCAGGAGGAGAAGCGCACCGCCACCGGTGGTGGCCCACAGCTGCCCCTGGGCGTCGAAGGCAAGGTCGAATATTGGCTCGTCCAGAGTAGCCAGCGGCTGCCCGGCATCGCCGCCGTTGTGATCGAATTTGTAGAGCGAGCCGCGGTTTGCACCGCCGCTTGTGTATACGCTGCCGTCTGCCGCCACCACGATGGCGAGGGCACCTATCCCGGCATGGCTTTGCGGGATTGCCGAGGCGAACACCTGCGCGCCAAAGGGACGGATTGTCGTGCCGAATTCCGGCAGGTCAGCCAGCGGCGTCGGCGCGGGAATGGCCTGCTGTGCCTGCAGGAAGAGTGGATTTGTGGACGGCGTCGGCGATGGCGCCGGAGCCTCGCCGAGATCTTGGCTTGTGCCTCCGACGTTCGGCAGGTTGCCGAGGTCGGGTCCGGATCCGTCGTCCGGCGCCAGAATGCCCAGGGGCGGTTCCTCGGTGTTACCCGCATTGTCCGTCGCGAGCGCCAGGAACTCATAGCTGTGACCGGTTTCACCGTGGAAGATTCCGACGGTCTCCGTCGTCTGGCGCTGCCAGATCTGGAAGTCGCCCCCGTCTTTTGCAACGTAGACGGTGACATGCTTGACGCCTGATCCGCCAGCGTCGTCCGTTGCGGTCCAGCGCACTTCGTAATTGGCACCTTGTATGAGCTTCGCGGTCAGCGTCGACTTCGGGGCCGCGGCATCCAGCGTCTGGGTAAGCTTGATCGTCTCCTGCGGGGCCATCGTATTGAAGAGCACCCGCGCCTGGGCTGTGATGGCGGTGCCGGTCGGCACGTCATCCTTCGGACGAATTGTATAGCTGACCGTGCCCTGCCCTGCCCCTTGCGCGTTGTTTGCCGGCAGCAGTCCCCGGGATGTATCCTGGATTACTTCCCCGGTCTCAGGATCGATCGCCTGCAGCAGCCAAGTCGCCGTTGCCGCGCTGATGTCGATGCCGGCGGAGACGCGCAGAATGAAACCCTTGGACCGCGTGAAGTCGAAGTCACCCTGGAACAGCGAGCGGCCTTCCGGAATATGGACGTTGATATCCCCGATCTTCAGATCGCCCAGGCGGAAAGAATAGGGGTCGAGGTCCGAGTCGAGCTTGGTAACGATGCGTATCTCACCGGGACGCGCCGAAGCGTTTTGCGGGTTCTCGAACCGGACTGAATACGGAAGCGCTGCTCCCGCCGGAAGGAACTGCTCGTTGCCGACGCCTTGCGGGCCGGTGATCGACGCCAACTCGCCGACGGCCGCCGCCCGTTGGTAGTAGCGCGAGAAATCAAGCGGCGACAGTTCGCTCGACCCAGCCAGCGAGCCGAATTCCGGCAGCGCCACCGTGCTGCCGCCGGCTCCCCGTTGTTCGAACCTGATCCACGGTACGAAGACGTTGAAATTCTCGAAATACGTCCGCTGCGAAAGCCCCAGATCGAAGTCCGAATACTTCGAGAGCGCCGGTACGGGGACTTCGAGATAATAGCAGTCGTTCTGGCGAATTTCCACATGGTCGATCGGCGCCAGCGTGCCTGGCTGATCACCGTACCACTTGTGGATTTGTTCAAAGAAGGAGACCAGATTGCCGTCGCTGCGGACCTCCTCGCCGGCTGCGCCGTACAGCACCCCTGTCGTCAGCACCGACAGCACGCTCTGGACAACCGGATCCTGATTAATCGGCGGAGCCTCGTCGACTGGCCGCAAGATGCCAGCAAGTTCCAGCGCCCCAAGGTAGCTGGCCTCCCAGGTCTTGGCGTCCGCGGCGAGATTGATGAGTACCGCATTCGCGGTTGGATCGGCCAGCACCCTCGTCCTGAGGTTCGCTGCTTCGGCCTTCTGTTCGGCGACGAACTCGTCGCGCGTCATCGGCGTCGCGGCGGCCACGACGTTGAACCGGAACGGGATGAAAGGCTCGCGACACTCGTCGGGAATTGCGCCGAGTTGCCGGTAGAGGTCGTACAGACCGGGATAGATCTGGTCGAGAGCCGTCGGGCCTGCGTCCAGCGTGCCAGCCAGGGCCGGTATCTCCGCGTACACGCGCTGCTTGAATTCCTCCCAGGCGCGATCATGCATCTCGCGAAGGCCTGGATAGGTCGAAACGTTGAAACTCAGCCCGGTGAAGGCACCGGCCGGCATGTCGTAGAGGTAACCGGGCGCGAGAATCGTGCCGCTGGTGTTGGCTTCCGATTCGAGACTTGCCCAAGGCACGTCCTCGCCGCTCTGCGGCTGGGTGCCGCCGCGCAGGTTCGTCTGGAATGTCACATAGGGAAGATTGTAGATGACCGAATTCGTCTGCAGCTCGGGGATGCCGTACGAGAAATGCACATACGGTGTGTCGACATTCGTGAGTGACTGGAAGGCGATCCCGTAGGTGCCGGTATCTCCAGCCAGCAGGACACGGGGGCCGCCAAGTCCGATCGTGACATCCGGTTCCAGCGCCCGCTCGATCAGATACCGGTACGGCTCGATAGCCGCTGTTCCATCGGGGTTGATTACCTTCACGTCGTACAGCCCGTGGGGCGCGTCGGTGAAATCGAAGGTCGCCTTGATGTGCGTGGAATCCAGCACTTCGTAGCGCACCGGCTCATATTCCGCGATGCCGGGACGCACGAGTTTCACAATGGCGTTCGTGGCGAACTTCGCACCGAAGACGTCGAACGTCACCCAGCGGCTGTCTCCGCCTCGATCGACTTCGACTCGGCTGATCGCAAAGGGTGCAACTTCGGCCAGGAGCGTCACAGCTGTGTCTTCGGACGGTTCCTGATGGCCTCGGATCAGAACGTAGTATTCTCCTGCTTTTGTTGCCGGAATTACTGCTGTCTGAGTTGCCTGCAGTGGATCCTGGTAAATCGCGTCGAACAGGAAACCAGTGGGCACGTCACCATAGCGAAGGAACAATTCGTTGGATGCGTTCGAATCCGAACCCGTCAAGCGAACCTTTAGGGTCTCGCCCTGCGACACGGTTATCCGATAGACGCGCACCTGTCCCGTGCTAAGGGTCGTCTGCAACGGCACGCCGAGGTGCATCTCGTCAACGCTGACACTCAGCGTATTGACCGATGGAGCAGCGTTGTTCTTCTCGCTCTCAGCATTGAACGGGCCTTCGTAGACCTCGTTGTAGATGTCTGACCGGACTATCAGGCGGTACTGGCCGGCCTTGGCAGGCGGCAGGTCCGCAGGGATGCTCACAGTATAGGTGTCGTTTGTAAGGAGCGAGCCCGTAAAAGGTACGAGCTTGAGCAGACGGTCGTTGATGTCCCAGATTGCGTCCTCGGAAAGATAGACGCCGTCAGTCCAGGTCCCCTCCGCCGGATTGGCGCCCTGGTTCCTGACGGTCCAGCTGATCTGGAGCGTGTCGCCGACCGTCGCTACCGATGGGGTTACGACATTGTTGTCGACGACGAGGTCGGACGGCGGCGGCAATTCGAAGATGAGAGGCTGGTCGCTGGATTTTGCGTTGTTCGTCTCGAGGTTCGCTTCGAAAACCGAGCTGCGGCCTGTTGCGCTGAGTGGATCGGTCACGACGAAAAGGTAGTAAGATCCTTCAAGCCCCACCGGCGCTCTGATTGACTTCGCCACTGTGTAGCTCTGGCCCGCGGCGAGCCCGCCTGTATGTTGGTAGGCGCCGACGAAGCGGTCACTTTCGAGATCGAGATGTTGGTCACGGGAGAGATAGACGAGATCCGTCCAGCTATCTTGCGAGGCACGAACGTCGCCGCTCCCGGCATTGAGGACAGTGAAGCTGAAATCGAACGGCTGACCCGCTGTCACATGTTGGGGAGCGCTGACCGATGAGACCTTGAGGTCCGGAGGGATACGCAGGGTAATGGGAAGAGGTTTTCCAGTCGCGTTGTTACCTTCGCCCTGGAACTCGGGGACAACATCACTTGCGATCTGCAGGCCCGGCAGATCCGCCGCAATCGTGCTGGGGGCGAGTGATGTTGTCGCCCGTTGGGATCGGGCATCGGTTTCGACGATGATATGGAAATCGCCGTCAATGAACTCGGGAAGGTCGACGTCCAGCAAAGCCGTGTAGGCCGCCCCGATGGCAAGCTTCCCATTGTGCTGGAAGCTTCCGAGCTCATAATCACCGGTGTCGAGTGAGCCGTCTCGCGAGAGGAAGACACGATCCACCCACGCATCCTGGCGCGTTTCGCGGGTCCCTGCATTGAGCACGTGCCACGAAACGGTGACCCGGTCCCCTGAGATGGCGGTGGCAGGAACCGCTAAGCTACTAACCTGAAGGTCTGGCTCGCGGTATGTGACCGAGATATCCTGTCTTGAAATGTTGTTTGTATTGTTTGCGCCCTCGAACACGGACTCGAGGTAGTACTCGCGTATTTGGTCGTCACCTCCCTTTGCCTCGTCAAACTCCTCCTTGGGAGCTTTGCCCGTTGGAACCACGTCCGTCAGAACGAAGACGTAGAATGGGCCGTCGATGCCGGGCGGAAGAACGACCTCGGCACTGGCATTGTAGCTTTCTCCTGCCCGCAAGCCGCCCTGATTGCTATGAACGGACGTGGCAAGCAACTGGGTCCGCTGCGGCGTAATGGCTGCGGATGAAATTTGAATATCAGGATTCCAGACCGGGTCTCGCGAGAAGAAAACGGAATCGATCCAATAGGCGG
>NZ_RZPW01000195.1:0-8974 GCF_003998455.1 Mesorhizobium sp. M7A.F.Ca.CA.001.08.2.1
CCAAGGTTGGGCGCGCAGGGGGTATCGCAGCAGGGATCGGCCACGAGGAAGGCCTCATCTTCCGCGCCATCGGCGATCAGCTCGCGCTCTGCCCGCCGATGATCTCGACAGAAGACGATGTGAAAGAAATCATGACGCGCATGGGCCGGACGCTTGGGCGCCTGACCGGTGCGGTTGCCAAGGAGGGACTCGAATGACCCGCATGAAAGCCGAACCGGTCGTCCATATCGACGACGAACGCTTTCGGGTCACCGAATGGCGCTTTGCCACCGGGGCCGAGACCGGCTGGCACATCCATGGCCATGACTATGTCATCGTGCCGCTTACGGACGGCAAGCTCGGTCTCGAAGGCCCGGACGGCGCGCAATCGCAAGCCGCTCTCACTCAAGGGGTGCCCTATTCGCGGCGGACGGGTGTGGCCCATAACGTCATCAATGCCGGCGATGCGCCGCTCGCCTTTCTGGAGGTCGAGGTCGTTGAGGCTGGCGACCTCGCAGCCAGGCGGCTCGCCGTGCTCGACCGGTTCCTCGCAGCCTGGAACGCCCGCGACGTGGGCGCGCTGATGGACTGCATGGCTGAGAATTGCGCTTTCCACGGCTCGGCTGGACCCGATGCCGAAGGGCGCAAGCATATGGGGCGTGACGCCGTGCGCGCCGCCTATGCAGCGCTGTTCGATGCTTTCCCGAAGGCCGCGTGGACCAAAGGACGGCACGTCGTGACGGGCGACACCGGGCTTTCATCATGGCGCTTCGTCGGCACCACGGCAGCGGGGCAGCAAATCGAAGTCGACGGCTGCGATATCTTCGCTTTCTCGGGGGAGCTCATAGCGCTCAAGGATTCCTACCGCAAAGCGCGAGGGTAGCGAAAATCTGAATTCATCGGGCGACGAAGGGCGGTCCAAGCGGGCCGCCCTCGTTTTTTGTCCAAAGGCAAGATCCTACGAAAGGGCCGGGCTTACCCGGCCCATCTTCTTACTTGAGCAAGGCTTCCATCGGTACCGGCTCGGAAATCGTCCAGTTGCCTACAACACCCGGCTTGCCGGCCTTGGTCTCGACGATCAGGTACCGCGTCTGGTTCTGGTGATGCAGTTCCGGCGTGAAGGTACGAGGCCCGAACAGCGTCGGCTCGTTCTTCATCTTCTCCAGTTCCGCGACGACGGCGTCGGCATCGGTCGTGCCTGCACGCTCCACCGCCTTGGCCCAGACGTCGACCATGACGTAACCCGGAAAGACATACTGGCTCGAGGGATCGGCGCCTGTCTTCGCCTTGTAGGTGGCATTGAACTTCAGCACTTCCGGATTGGGATCGTCGCCATAGATCGATCCCTGAACGGGGACGTAGAAGTTCGTCAGATCGGGCACAGCGGATAGCCAATAACTACCGTCGACGCCCGAGCCATTCAGGATCATGGAGTTGATGCCCGCGGCACGAAGCTGCTTGATGGCCGAAACAGCGCCCGGCATCATTGTGCAAAGCATGATCGCATCCGGCTCCTTCGGCAGAGACTTGATGCGGGTGATCTGCGCGGCGATGGAGGCGTCCTCGTTCTTGAAGGTGTCTTCACCGACAAGCTTCGCGCCCTGGGCTTCGAGCTTCGGCATCATCCAGTCGAAGCCGTCGCAGATGCCCTTGTTGTAGGCCGTCCAGGTATCGAGCAGACGGTAGAAGTCCTTTGCGCCTTTTTCCTTGAATGCCCACTCGGCCATGGTCGCGCCCTGCACGGGCGCCAGCACCGACGCGGAGAAGCTGTGCGGGCCGACACCCTGGATACCGGCCTTGACCGATTCCGCGCACAGGAAGAAGGAGATACGGCCCGCGTCCTCGGCCGCGAGCGCAGCCGGCGATCCGAAGTCGTAGTCGCACGAGACGACCACGAGATCCGCGCCCTGGTCGAGCACGGAGAGGCCCGCCTTGGCGCCTTCGGCCCGGTCGGACTTGGTGTCGGCCTTGACGACCTTGATCTGCTTTCCAAGCAGACCGCCAGCCGCATTGATCTCGTCGATGCGGATCAAGGCCGCCTCCTGCGCAGGCTTGTCATAGGCTTCCATGAAGCCCGACTCCGCAGTGGCGAAGCCGATGACGATGGTCTTGTCATCGGCCAGGGCCGGGTATGCGATGGACATCGAGGCCAGAGCGGTTGCGACAATTCTCATTTTGTATGTCATGCACGTCTCCTTTTTGTTTTCCGGTCGGGCTTGTGCCGCCGGTCACTTGTTGCGACTGCTGCGGGGTAAGGTGATCTCGCGATTGCCCATGAGTCCGGATGGGCGAAGCGCGAGGATCACGATCATGATGACGCCGAGGGCTATTTCCTGAACCCCTTTCGGGAGGGCGAAAGTGGACTCGCCGAGCGATACGCCTGCCTCCAGCCAGCGCAGCGCCTGGATAAGGGCGGACAGCAGGACGACACCCACCACACCCCCCGACAGGCTGCCCATGCCGCCGACGACGAGCATGGAAAGGGTGATGAAGGTGAGACCGAGATAGAATGTGTCGGGTGTGACCACGCCGATGGAATGAGCCATGAGCGCACCGCCCAGCCCCATCACCGCGCCTGATATGACGAATGCCACCAATCTTTCCCTGGGAATGTCGATACCGGAAGCCGCGGCGGCGGTGGGCTCGTCGCGGGCAGCACGAAGGGCCAGGCCGGACCGGGAGATCGCGTGCGCCCAGGCGATGAAGATCGCGACCACGGCGCCGATGAGATACGGCCAGATCACGCGTACGATCGGAATGCCGACGACCGATGAGGTCGCTCCGGTCACGCTCTCCCAGTTGGAATAAATTGTGTTGATCATGGCGAGCATCGCGAAGGTCGCGATCGAAGCCGCGATGCCCGATAATCGCATCAGCACCCGCCCGAAGATGAGAGCGGCGAGGGCGGCGAACAATGCTGCCAGCATAGCCGATTGCCAGTACGGCAATCGGGTCGCCAGCAGCCATTCGGGCAGTCCCGGCAGCGAACCGCGTTTCATCATCGGATTGATGGTGAGCCACGCGGCCGCGTAGGCGCCAAGGCAGGTGAAGCCGATATGCCCGAAGCTGAGAACGCCCGAATTCCCGATAAAGATGTATAGGCCCACGACGAGGATGACACGGACGAACACGTCGATCACCGTCTGGTTGAAGGGCCGCGATCCGGTCATCACCGTGATCAGCGCGATGGCCAGCAGCAGCAGAGAAAGCAGGACCGGTGTCAGGATTGTGCGGCGGGCAAGCGCGAAGCGGGCGGGCTTTCGCTCGGCAGCCGGGGCACCGGCAGCGGTAGAGTTGGTGAGGGAGGCGGCGACACCCATGAAATCAGATCCTTTCCTTGGTGCCGCGCGCGGCAATAAGCCCCTGTGGGCGGAAGAGGAGGACGAGGATGACCGCTCCATAGACAAAGGCATCGCGGAATGGCCGGGCGTCGATGGGCAGCATGACTTGCATGATCACCGAGGCGGCACCCAGCAGGAAGCCGGCGAGCACGGCTCCCCCGAGGCTGCCGAGGCCGCCAATGACGGTGGCGATGAAGGCCATCAACATGATCGAGGCGCCCATCTGGATGTCCAGCGTGCCTGTCTGGGCGCCAAAGATCAGTGCAATGGCGGCGGCCAACGCGCCGGAGAGGGCGAACGCGCCCATGATAACCCGGTTCGCACGCACACCCAGCATTCGGGCCATCGAGAAGTTCTCGGCCGCCGCCCGCATCTCCAGGCCGAAGCGGGTTTGACGGAGGAACAGTGTCAGGCCGATCAGGATGACCATCGTGGCCACGATCGTTATGAGCTGGAGGAGGGGAAGCCTGGCACCAAGGATCTCCACCGGCTGGGACAGTTCGGGCAGCAGCGAGATCGATTTCGGCCGACTGGAGAAAAGCATGAGCAGGAAGTAGCGAATGACGAAACCGAGCGCGAAGGAGGCGATCATCATGGTTGCCGGATTTGCCTGACGAAACCGCCTGAAGACGACGATTTCGCACAGCACCGACAGCCCGGCCCCGCAGAGGAGCACGAATGGCAACAGCAGGTACCACGGCAATTGGCCGGCGAAGACGATGGCCATTGCGTCCGTAGACGGCCATAACAGGGCGAAGACGCAGAAGGCGATGACGTCGCCATGCGCGAAGTTCACGAGCCGCATGACGCCGAAGATAAGGGCAATGCCGAGCGCCCCGAGCGCGTAGAGCGAACCAAGCGAGAGTGCGTCGAACAGGATCTGAAGCATCTCAATTGTCCTCGTAGCCGAAATAGGCAGCCTGGATCGCCTCGCCATTGCCGAGCGTCCGCGCGTCGCCATCGAGCACGATCTGTCCGCCACGCATCAGGATCATCCGCCCGCCCACCATCATCGCCCGGGCCGAGCTCTGCTCAACGATCAGGAGCGTGAGCTGGCGCTGCGCACGCAGCGCGATCAGCCGCTCGTAGACCTGGTCGTTGATGTTGGGGGCGAGGCCCAGTGAAGGCTCGTCGATGGCTACAAGCCGCGGATTGGTCATCAGCGCGCGGCCGATGACCAGCATTTGCTGCTGCCCGCCGGACAGCAATCCCGCCTGCCCGTGCCGCCTCTCTTTCAGCATCGGGAAGGTTGCGTAGACGGCTTCGAGTTCGTCGGCCGCTCGGCTGCGCCAGCCGCGTTCGCGGGCGTGCATGCCGGTTCCGACCAGAAGGTTCTCTTCGGTCGTCAGCGAGCCGAAGACATCGCGCCCCTCCGGCACCATGGAGAATCCGAGCCGGGCGATGTTCTCCGGCGCCTGGCCGGTGATCTCATGACCTGCAAGGTCGATCCGGCCGCCCGCCACCGGCGTAACACCGGCGATCGCGCGCAGCAGCGAAGACTTCCCGGCTCCGTTCGGGCCGGTGATGAACAGGATTTCTCCCTCGTCCATGGAGAAGGAGACATTGCGGACCGCCGTGAGACGGCTGTAGCGGATGGTGATGTCGGAAAGGGCGAGCAGGCTCATTCCATCGCCTCCAGCACAGGCAGGTCGGTGTTCGCGGCCGTGCCCATATAGGCGTGGCGCACCTTCTCGCTGTCGCGGATCGCGGCAGGCGGTCCTTCCTCGATAATCGCTCCGGAATCGAGCACGACGATATGCTGGCAAAGGCCGAGCACCAGCCCGACATTGTGCTCGATGAGCAGGACACCACAGCCGAGATCGCTGGCGATGTGTCTTATCAGGGCGGAAAGCTCCCGCGCCTCCAGTGCGCTCATGCCAGCCGCGGGCTCGTCGAGCAGGATGTATGCGGGCCGTCCCATCAGGGCGCGGCCAATGGCGACGCGGCGCTCGTCCGTGTATGGCAACGTTCCGGCGATGCGGGTACCCAGCGCACCGATGCCTATCCAGTCGAGCATTGCTTCCGCTTCGGCGATGGCAGCGCGCCGGCTCATTCCCAGGCCAACGCCCGTTACCTCCAAATTGTCCAGCACAGGCAGGTCGCGGAAGAGCCGCCCACCCTGAAAGGTGCGGGCAATGCCGCGCCGCCGGACCTGATGCGGCTTGAGACCCGTGAGTGCTTCCCCGTCGAGCTTGATGGTGCCTTCCGTCGGTGCCTGGAAGCCGGTCAGCACGTTGACGAGCGTGGTCTTGCCAGCGCCATTCGGGCCGATGAGGCCACTGATGCGGCCGGGCGTAATTTGGAGGTCTACCGATGACAGGGCCTTCAGCCCCGCAAACGATACCGAGACGTTCTCCGCGCTCAGATGACTCATGACCCTTTCCTTCTTTCTACCGACGGAAAGGCGCGAAGCATCCGGCCTTGCGGCCAGCCACGTTGCAAATGTCTTCCCCTGTCGGTTCCGGCGGTCTCTAGCGGACTGCTCGGGTGCCAAATTCACGCCGTTGCCCGGCGTCGTCTTGTCGTTTCGCGCACCGGATTTTGTCTTCCGCCACGCGCGGTCGGTTTTGGCCGGCCGATCTCCTCGCCTCCGGCTCCTCCGCCGGCATTCCCGGCTGACGTCAGCCGGCCAGATGCCCTTCAGCACGCGCCAGCGCGGCGCGCTGTTCGGTTCGCGCGGCAAGCGCGTCTTCCAGCGTCACCGGGACGAAGCGCGCCGGGGTGTGCGGCTGGAGCTGGGCGATAAGGTCCATGTCGGCCGATATCACCACGCCCAGCATCATGTACCCGCCACCCGAAACCGCGTCCCGGTGAAGAACGATCGGCTCCGTGCCACTCGGCACTTGGACAGATCCGTAGGGATAGCAGGCATCGACGATGTTCGAGGGGTCGGAGCCCGCACCGAAAGGCTGCTCGCGCTCGACGAATTCCAGCGGCGTTCCGCCCCGGAAGCGATAGCCGATACGGTCGGCTTCGGGCGCGACCTTCCAGGTTTCCTCAAAGAACCGATTGCCGGCAGCCTCAGTGATCCGATGCCAGTATATGCCGGGAAGCATTCTGAGTTCCGCCGGGCTATTGCGCGCGCGGCGCAGATTTGCAGGCAGTGAAAGACCGGCTTTGCCGGAACCTTCGCCGAGGGGAAGCTCATCGCCCGCCTTCAGCGTGCGGCCCTGATGGCCGCCAAGCGCGCCCAGAATGTAAGTCGAGCGCGAACCGAGAACCACGGGTACGTCGATGCCGCCGGAGACGGCCAGATAAGCGCGCGCGCCGCTCTTGAGGAAGCCGAAGGAAAGCCGGTCACCGGCCTTCACCGGAAAACTTTCCCACGTCGACCGTTCCTCGCCATTGAGTTTGGGTGGGAGCTCTCCACCTGTGACGGCGACGACCGCGGATTGGGTGAATTCGAGTTCGGGACCCATGAAAGTGGCTTCGAGCACCGCGGCACCCGGATCGTTGCCGACAAGCAGGTTTGCGATGCGTGTCGCAAAGCGGTCCATGCCGCCGCCTTCTGGAATGCCGACATGATAGTGGCCGGGTCGGCCAAGGTCCTGCACGGAAGTGGAGAGGCCGGGAGAGATTACCTTAACGGCCATTGATAAGCTCCATCAGCTTTGCATTGGTGCCGTAAATGTCGCTGTTGAAATCCTTCAGGCTGAAGGTGCACTCGCGAACCGTCGGCTGCCACCGATTGGCTTCGATTTCCTCAAGCGTGGCGTCGTAGTCATCGCGGCCAATGGCCTTGAACTTGACGATATCGCCTGGCTTGAACAGGCACATGTCATCGGCGAGGTAGCGCACCTTCCTGGTCGGGTCGTAGATCGGGGCCGGGGTTATGCCATACATCTGGTAGCCGCCAGCGCCGCGTACCGAATAGATCGCTGCAAAGCAGCCGCCATGGCCAATGGTGAGCTTGGGAGTGTCGGTGCGTGGACGCAAGTATTTCGGCGCCTGAATCTGTTTCTTGCGCTCAACCATCTGGTACAGGAAGGGCAGTCCGGCGACGAAGCCGACCATCGATACGAACCAGGGCTGGCCGGAATAGGCCGCGATAAACTCTTCCACCGTGGCGTAGCCGTTGATGCGTGCCGAATATTCAAGATCGGTGGAGGAGGGGTCCTGATGGCGCTCGCGGAAGCGCAAGCAGGTTTCACGCGTCCATGGATCCTGGAAATAAACCGGCAGTTCGATGATCCGGGTCTTCAGCACCGGGTCCGCCTTCGAGGCCGCCTCTTCCATCGACTTCAGTTCGCTGAGCAAATCCTGCGGCTTGACGATGTCGGGGTTGAAGCGAATCTGGAAGCTGGCGTTGGCTGGGCAGATCTCGGTGACGCCTCGGATGTCTGCCGTACGCACCGCGTTGGTCATCGAAAGGCCGGTAAAGAAGGAGGTGAGCGACATTTCTTCGGACACCTCGCCGAAGATATGTTCGTCACCGCCGAAGTTGAATCGTATCGACATCGGTCCTCCCTAACCCGCCAATGCTGCGGCGTTTTCGATGAGCCAGCCTTCCAGCCAGCGTGTATGCACGTCTCCCGCCCGCACCGCCGGATCGGCGGCCAGCGCAAGAAACAGCGGCTTGGTGGTCTTGAGTCCGTCGATCTTCAGCTCATTGAGCGCGCGGATCAGGCGCACTATCGCCGCCTCGCGCGTCTCTGCATGCACGATCAGCTTGGCAAGCAGCGAGTCATAAAAGGGCGGTACCTGATAGCCTTGGTAGAGCATCGAATCGAAGCGTACGCCCGGACCGCCGGGAATGCGAAGCCCAGCCACCTGCCCGGGGAATGGAGCGAACTCCTTCGCCGGGTCTTCGGCATTGAGCCGCACTTCGATCGCATGCCCCTTGACGGAGACATCGCCTTGCCGGATCCGCAGCTTCTCGCCGCCGGCGATGCGAAGCATCTCCGCAACGAGATCGATGCCGGTGATCGCCTCGGTGACCGGGTGCTCGACCTGGATACGGGTGTTCATCTCGATGAAGTAGAAGCGGTCTGCTTCATCGTCATAAAGATACTCTACCGTGCCGGCACCAGAGTATTTGACCGCCTTGGCCAAAGCGACCGCCGAAGCGCAGAGCTCCTCGCGCAGCCTGGCTGAAAGTGCGCGCGACGGCGCCTCCTCCCAAACTTTCTGGCGTCGCCGCTGCAGCGAGCACTCCCGCTCGTAGCAGTGGATGGCATCGCTTCCGTCTGCCAGCACCTGCACCTCGATATGGCGGGCCTTGCCGATCACCTTTTCCATGTAGAGACCACCGTCGCCAAAAGCGGCGAGGGCTTCTGCTTCGGCCTGAGGAAAGGCTTGTTCGAACTCGGCGAGCGAGTTCGCGATGCGGATGCCCCGCCCGCCGCCGCCTGCCGCCGCCTTGATCATCACCGGAAAACCGGTTGCGGTCAGCACCTCGTGGCCAGCCTCGAGGCCCTCGACCCGGCCAGCCGAGCCTGGCACGACGGGGACACCTGCAGCGGCAGCGGCCGATCGCGCCGAGACCTTGTCTCCCATCATCCGGATCGCATCTCCCGACGGGCCGACGAAGACCAATGCAGCGCCTGTGACTGCGTCGGAAAACGCGGCATTCTCGGCAAGGAACCCATAGCCTGGATGAACACTGTCGCAACCGGTGTCGCGGGCAGCCTTCAGAATTGCTTCGACATTGAGAT
>NZ_RZPW01000196.1:0-8971 GCF_003998455.1 Mesorhizobium sp. M7A.F.Ca.CA.001.08.2.1
GCTGCGCCATCTGCCTGGGATGACCGCCATGACGGCGTCGAGCGTGTCGTCCTTCTACCGGCTGAAGCCGCACAGCTGGAGTTCTTCCTACACCTGGCTTGCCGACCGCGACCGCGAGGCGTCGCTGCGCATCTGCCCGACGGTGACGATCGGCGGACGGGATCCGGCGCGGCAATACAACATCGAATACCGGGCCGCCGACGCCACCGGCAATCCCTATCTGTCGCTGGCGGCGATCATCCGCGCCGGGCTGGAAGGGCTGAAGGCGGGCCTGCCGTCGCCACCTTTGGTCACCGGCGACCCGACACTGATGAGCGAGGCGGAGCGGGCAAGTCTTGGTCTGGTGCGCCTGCCCGAAACCCTGCCCGCGGCACTGGACGCGCTGCTGGCCGACGGCACCGTGACGGGATGGTTCGCGCCCGTCTTCATCGAAACCTTCGTCGGCCTCAAGCGACATGAAGCCGAGCGTCTTGCCGGTCTCGATCCGGCCTCCATCTGCGATCTCTACCGGACGCTCTATTGATGACCGCAGTGACAAAAAAAGATTGGCCCGAGGCCGTCGAGGCCCTCAACGAGCACGGCCGTTCCGATATCGTGCTGTTGTGCGAGCATGCGTCCAACCACATGCCGGTCGAGTATCGACAGCTTGGCCTCGATGCCCACCATCTGCAGCGCCACATCGCCTGGGATATCGGCGCCGCCGAAGTGACCCGCCTGCTGTCGTCGAAGCTCGATGCTCCGGCCTTCCTCAGCGGCTATTCGCGGCTGCTGATCGACCTCAACCGGCCACTGGGCACGCCAGGCAGCATTCCGGTACTGTCGGAAGACACCGACATTCCCGGGAATGTCGGCATCGATGCGGCGGAGCGGACCCGGCGCGCCGAGATCATCTTTTCGCCGTTCCATGACCGGGTGACCGCTTATCTCGACCGCCGGGCACAAGCAGGCCGGCAGACGCGGATCGTGACGATCCATTCTTTCACGCCGGTCTTCCTCGGCGTCAGCAGGCCCTGGCATGCCGGCGTGCTGCATGACCAAGCAAGAGGTCTCGCCGAAGCGATCCTTTCGGGCCTGCGCACCGATGCGGCGCTCAATGTCGCGGCCAACGTGCCCTATGTGATCAGCCGCGACGCCGACTACGCCGTGCCCATTCATGGCGACGATCGCGGCATCGCCGCCGTCCTCGTCGAGATCCGGCAGGATCTTTTGTCGACACGGTCCGGCATCGAGGAATGGGCGGACCGGCTGGCGGCGGCACTGCCGGCACTCGAGACGGAAACCGTGCCGTGAGCAATCCAAGCGAGCGCGACGCCGCGACCATCGCCCAGATCGGCAAGTTGCGTTTCTCGCCGCTCAACGTCATCGGCGGCCGGGGCAACCGGCTGATCGGCGGCTGCTGGCAATCACGTCCCGCGGCCACGGCTGCGGCAGAAATTACCCAAGCAGCCCCGCCTGATCGTTGCGCGGCATCTATTCCGCGATACGCACGATCAGCTTGCCGAAATTCTTGCCATCGAGAAGGCCGAGAAAGGCCTGTGGTGCATTTTCGATGCCATCGACGATATCTTCCCTGTAGCGGACGCGGCCGGACGATATCCATTCGGCCATCTCACGATAGAAGGCCGGGCGCTGGTCGACAAATTCACGCTGGATAAACCCCCTGATCGTCAGGCTGCGGTGCAGCACTTGCTGCATCAATACCGGCAACCGGTCGACGCCGGCATCCGCGATGACGTTGTACTGCGCGATCAGCCCGCAGACCGGCACACGCGCAAATTCGTTCAGCAGCGGAAACACCGCGTCCCAGACAGGACCACCGACATTCTCGAAATAGATGTCGATGCCACCGGGGCAGGCTGCCTTCAACTGCTCGGCAAAATCATCGGCACGGTGATCGACGACCGCATCGAAGCCGAGTTCGTCTCGCACGAAGGCGCACTTGTCGGCACCGCCGGCAATGCCGACGGCACGCGCGCCCTTGATGCGCGCGATCTGGCCAACGGCCGACCCGACCGCGCCGCTGGCGGCCGCCACGACGACCGTCTCGCCAGGCTTCGGCTGCCCGATGGTGAGCAGACCGGCATAGGCCGTGAAGCCCGGCATGCCGAGCACGCCAAGCGCCGTAGTGATGGGTGCCGCAGCGGGATCCAGCTTGCGCAGCCCGACACCGTCGGACAAGGCAAAACTCTGCCAGCCGGAATGGGACAACACGATATCCCCTTCGGTAAATTCCGGGTGGCGAGAGATCACGACGCGCGCAACGGTACCGCCTTCCATCACGCCGTCGACGTCGACGGGCCTGGCATAGGATTTCGTAGCGTTCATGCGCCCGCGCATATAGGGATCGAGCGACAGATAGAGGATCTGCAGCAGCAGTTCGCCCTCTCCCGGCTGGACGACATCAACCGTCTCGATGCGGAAATCATCCGGCTTTGGCCGGCCTTGTGGCCGCGCCGCGAGCACGATGCGGGTGTTGGACTGGATCGACATCGAAAATCTCCCTGCGAAGAAGGCTCTACTCGAAAAACCGGTTGGGCGGACGCTTCAGGCCGAGATTCTCGCGCAGTGTCGACCCTTCATATTGCCGCCTGAAGATCCCTCGCCGTTGCAATTCCGGCACCACCTTCTCGGCAAAATCATCGAGCCCGGCGGGCAGGTATGGAAACATGATGTTGAACCCGTCGGAACCCTCGCCGATCAGCCATTCCTCCATCTCGTCGGCGATTGTTTCAGGCGTGCCGACAAAAGCAAGGCCGGAATAGCCGCCCAGCCTTTGCGCAAGCTGCCTGACGGTCAGGTTCTCCTCGCGTGCCAGTTCGATGACGCGCTCGCGGCCACTCTTCGAGGCATTGGTCTCGGGGATTTCGGGCAAGGGCGCGTCGGGATCAAAACCGGACGCGTCATGTCCGATGGCGATCGACAGCGAGGCGATGCCGCTCTCGTAGTAGACGAGACTGTCGAGCTTCGCCCGCCTGGCCTGCGCGTCCTCGACGCTGTCGCCGACAACGACAAAGGCGCCGGGCAGGATCTTGATGTCGTCACGCGACCGGCCAAGCCTTTCCGCACGGCCTTTGACGTCGGCGAAGAAGCGCTGCCCGGCCGCGAGATCGGCATGGGCGGCGAAAATGACCTCCGCTGTCTCCGCCGCCAGTTGGCGTCCTGCCTCCGAGGCGCCGGCCTGCACGATGACCGGCCAGCCCTGGATTGGCCGCGCGATGTTGAGTGGGCCGCGCACCGAGAGATGCTCACCCTTGTGGTCGAGCACATGCAGCCTGGCCGGGTCGAAATAGAACCCGCTTTCGGCGTCGCGGATGAAGGCATCGTCGGCAAAGCTGTCCCACAGGCCGGTGACGACATCGTAGAATTCCCGGGCCCGCCGGTAGCGCTCGTCATGCTCGACATGCTCGTCGAGGCCGAAATTGAGCGCCGCATCCGGATTGGACGTGGTGACGATGTTCCAGCCGGCGCGTCCGCCGCTGATATGGTCGAGCGAGGCGAAGCGGCGGGCAACATGATAGGGCGCGTCGAACGTCGTCGATGCGGTGGCGACCAGCCCGATATGGTCGGTGACGGCGGCGAGCGCCGACAAAAGCGTGAACGGCTCGAACGAGGTGACCGTGTGGCTGCGCCGCAGCGCCTCGATCGGCATGTTGAGAACGGCCAGATGGTCGGCCATGAAGAAGGCGTCGAACTTCGCCGCCTCCAAGGTCTGGGCGAAGCGCTTCAGATGCGCGAAATTGAAATTGGCGTCGGCATAGGCGCCCGGATAGCGCCAGGCGCCGGTATGCAGGCTGACGGGGCGCATGAAGGCGCCGAGGTGCAATTGTTTTTGTGTCATGAAAGTCGTTTCGACCGATCGATACAGTCGAGCACTAGCGCTCGAATCCTAAACTCAGGATCGGACGGTCCGCGCAACTCGGGAAGATATCCTGTTCCTCCACACCGGCCTTTTGCAGCATAGGTTTTGCGCTGTCCGGGACCAGGACAAAAAATGGCCGGGCTCGAATGCGGCCCGGCCAAAAGAAGGTTTGAACCTTCAGAGGGGAACACCGTCCAGCGGAATGGGAGGAAACCGCTAAACGATTTTACCTTTTTGCGCCTATCTCGAAGCCTTGGCGACGAATGGCATTCCAAAAAACATATGAAACGGCAAAAATTCGTGCAGAGCTGAGTTCACGAAGCCGCCGCTCCGGCCTCGAGAAGATCGGCATAGTGGCGGCGTGCCACGTCGGGATGTGAACGCAGTCGGCTTTTGAGCACATTGGTGCCGACATCGCGAAACAACGGATTGTCCGGATCGCTTGCCGGCCCGCGCGCTTCGGCCGCCAATTCCTCGGGCAGGGTCAGAAGCGGTATGGTCGCGTCCAGCCGCGCACTGAAGAAGAAGGGAACGGAGATCCGCTCGACGCCGGCAGGCGGCGTCACGACGCGGTGAACGGTGGCACGCAAATACCCATTCGATGCCAGTTCGAGCAGTTCGCCAATGTTGACGACCAGCGTTCCAGGGAGCGGATCCACATTCACCCAGCTTCCGTCATATTCGACCTGCAGGCCCTTGTTGTCGTCCTGCAGCAGCAGGGTGAGGAAACCGCCATCCTTGTGCGCGCCGACGCCCTGGTCGCCTTCGGTCGCGTCACGGCCGGGATAACGGACGATCTTCATGCGATGGTTGGGCGAGTCCCGATAGATCGCGTCGAAGGCGTCCTCGGGCTGATCGAGCGATAGTGCGAAGGCTTTCAGCAGCCGAATGGCCACCGCGGTCGCCTTGGCCTGCCATGCAAGCAGTGCCGGCTTGAGCTCCGGCAGTGCAGACGGCCACTGGTTCGGCCCCTGCAGCCGTGTCCACGGTGCAATTCCAGGTCCCTGCGCTACGGGCTGGCGCTCGACGCCGATGTCGAGTTGCTCACGCCAGTCGGCCGCGCCCTTGGTCAGTTCGCCGCCGGCGCGGGTGTAGCCGCGAAACTGCTGGGATTTGACCATTTCGATGGCCAGCTTGTCGGCCTCCGGCAACGCGAAGAACCGTCGCGAGGCATCGAGCACGTCGTCGATCTCCGGGGCGGAAATTCCGTGGCCGCTGAGATAGAAGAAGCCAACGTCCCGGGCTGCCGTACGCAGGTCCAGGAGAAAGGTACGATACTCGGACGCACCTTGTTCGAGGCGGCTCAGGTCAAGCACCGGCACAATTCTGGGCATGGTCAGCTTCCTTCTTTTCTCTGCCCTGGCTTAGGAGAAGTAGAAGCGACCACCGGCAAGAGCTTCGAGCATGAATGCATCTCAAAGTGACACGCAAGGCGTGCCGATCAAAGCAACAGGAAGTCCAATCCGGGCCGGATGGAAGAACGTCAGCGCTGCATATTATGACCTGTCGGCAAATAATTTCCCAACAAGTGCTTTACCCGCCATGCCTCTCGTGGACCGCACTTTCCAGTGCGACAGCGTATAAGTCGCAGCGGAAGCGCAATCGCGCGTGATCGTCTGTAAATCCCGCCAGCCGACCGGCAGGACGGCTTCAAGCCAGCTCGAACCGCTCGATGGCGCGCATGATGCCGCGCAGCTCGGCGAGGCCCTTCAGCCGGCCGATCAGCGAATAGCCGGGGTTGATCCTGGTCTTGCCGATGTCGTCGGCAAGCAGATGGCCATGGTCTGGTCGCATCGGAATGCGCCAGTCGGCACGGCCTTCCCTGCGACGGCGCGCCTCTTCCTGCATCAGAGCGAGGATAACATGCGCCATGTCGGTGCCGCCTTCGAGATGCTCGGCTTCGTAGAACGAGCCGTCATCCTCGATGGTGATGTTGCGGAGGTGGACAAAGTGGATGCGGTCGGCGAATTCCTTGACCATGGCGACGATGTCATTGTCGGCGCGCGTGCCATAAGAGCCGGTGCAGAACGTCAGGCCGTTGGCGGGGCTGTCGACGGCGTTAAGGATGAAACGCGCATCCTCGGCTGTCGAAACGATGCGTGGCAAGCCATAGAGCGAGAAGGGCGGGTCGTCGGGATGGATGCACATGCGCACCCCCTCCTCTTCGGCCACCGGAATGATCTCGCGCAGGAACCAGGCAAGGTTTTGGCGCAGCTCCTTTGGTCCGATCGCATCGTAGTCCGCCAGGGCCTCGCGAAAACTGTCCCTGTCATAGCTGCGCTCGGTCGCCGGCAGGCCGGCGATCAGGTTGCGTTCGATCCTGTCGATCGCTTCGCTGCTCAATTCCTTCAGCCGCGCTTCCGCTTCGGCGATACGGGCAGCGGTATAGCCGGCTTCGGCATTGACGCGCTTCAGCACGAACAGGTCGTAGGCTGCGAAATCGATGGCGTCGAAACGCAGCGCATAGCCCGTCGTCGGCAGCCGATAGGCGAGATCCGTGCGGGTCCAGTCGACCACCGGCATGAAATTGTAGCAGACCGTCGCAATGCCGGCCTTGGCGAGCGCGCGGATTGAGTCGCGATAGTAGCCGGCGTAGCGCTCGCGTTCCGGCGCGCCGATCTTGAAGGAGTTGTGGACCGGAATGCTCTCGACCACCGACCATGTCAGGCCGGCGGCCTCGATGACACGCTTGCGCTCCAGAATGCTCTCGAGCGGCCAGGCGCGCCCGTCATAGATATCGTGCAAGGCGCTCACCACGCCGGTCGCACCGGCCTGCCTGACATGATCGAGCGTTACCGGGTCGTTTGGTCCATACCAGCGCCAGCACTGTTCCATTGCCGCTTCCTTCTGCGAGAGGATGGCAACCTATTGTTGGACCACAATGGGTGTCAAACTAGGAACCGGTTTCGGACAGCGAATGAAGGAGTTTTCCCAATGAAGGATTTGGACGGCAAGGTTGCCTTGGTGACGGGGACGACCGGGATTGGCCTCGCAACCGCCAGACGCCTCGCTGCAGGGGGCGCTGCGATCATCGCCTGCGGCATCGACCGCGCGGCCAACGCTGCGTTGAAAGCGGAACTGGAAAGCTCCGGAGCCGGGGCGCTGGTCATAGGCGCCGACGTCTCGGTGCCCGATCAGGTTCGCGACGCGGTCGCGGCCGGCGTGGAGCGGTTCGGCGGCCTCGATATCGTCGTCAATTCGGCGGCGGTGCATCCGTACGGAACCGCCGTCAGCACCGATTTCGAGACCTGGAACAAGGCGATGTCGGTCAATGTCGGGTCGATCTATCTGACCGCGCATTTCGGCATCCCGGAAATGGTCCGCAGGGGCGGCGGCGCCATCGTCAACGTCGCTTCGGTGCAGGGCTTTGCCTGCCAGCAAAACGTCGCCGCCTATGCCACCACCAAGGGCGCCATCCACACGCTGACGCGTGCCCTGGCCCTCGACCATGCGCGCTCCGGCATCCGCGTCAATTCCGTCAGCCCCGGCTCGATCCGCACCCCGATCCTGGAGAAGGCCGCCCGCGGCGAGAACGGCACGGACGCCGATGTCGAGGCCGCCTACAAGCGCTTCGGCGAAGCGCACCCCATCGGGCGCATCGGCGAGCCGGAGGAGGTGGCCGAACTTATCGCTTTCCTGTGTTCGTCGAAGGCCGGCTTCTGCACTGGCGCGGATTACAAGATCGATGGCGGCCTGACCGCCGGCATCGGCGTGAAGTAGATCGCGAATGGGGCCTGGCCTTTAGCGGGAGCGGCCGGCATCCGACAATTGGTTTGCCGAATTCTTGCAGATCAATGCTCAAGCAAATCGAACACCGCACGGGCCACGCCGAACACGAAAGGGGGCGGTGCGATCGATGAAATAATAGGCATTCTTGCCGATTGACAAAAACATCAACAGGCGACCAAGATCATATGACCATCAACGATATTGGTCCCGAGGTTGCCCCTCGGCATTGGCGTAAAGGAGAGCCAGATGCCCCTTCAGCAGAGAGTGACCCATCGTCCGAAACAACGTCCCGCCGCTCCCATCCTTGCCGCCGCACTGCTAGGCCTCGGCCTGATTACAGTGCCCGGCATCGGCCACGCCGAAGGGATCACGCTCAAGATTTTCGGCGGCTCGGCGCTCGACGAACTCGCGCCGCGTCAGCCGCCGGACGAGCAGAAGAAAATCCAGCAGCAGGTTATCGACGGCTTCCTCAAGGCCAACCCCGACGTCGCCGCGATCGAGTGGGATGCCCAGGGGCCACAAACCGATTCCATTCAGCGCGTGATGACCGCAAAACTTGCAAATCAGGAAATGGATCTGATCGCCTGCCCGGCCTTCTACACCAATGGTGCCTATGTCAGGCGCAAACTGGTGATGCCGATTACCGACAAGATCAAGCCGTTCCAGGACAGGATCGACGCCGCTGCACTTGGCGCCTTCACGGTCAACGGGCAAGTCTATGGCGTGCCGATCTCGACGCTGTCGACATCGACGATCTTCTACAATGTCGATCTCTTTCAGAAGCTCGCCATTCCTGTCCCGCCAACCTATGACGACCTGAAGGCAGCCGTGCCGAAGTTCAAGACCGCGGGCGTGATCCCTTTGCTGCATCAGGGCTCGAACACCGTGATGTGGCCGATGTGGTACTTCGAGACCTTTTCGCAGGCATCGGGCGACTCGGTCGGCAAGACGCAGAAGAACCTCGAGGGCACGGCGAAGTTCACCGACGCGCCCGATGTCGAGGGGTTCAAGCTGATCAAGCAATGGGTCGATGATGGCATCCTTTCCAAGGATTCGCTTTCCGTCGACCAGGACGGCATGCGTGCGGCCTTCGCCGCCGGCAAGAGCGCCATGTATTATGGCGGCACCTGGGAAATCCCGTCGCTCCAGTCGAGCGTCAAGGACTTCAAATGGGGCGTCTTCGCCTTTCCGAAAATGGACGGAACGCCGGGCGCGCCTGGCCATGGCGGCGGTGCCGACAACGGCATGTGCGTCGCCTCCTCGATCCCGCCCGAGAAGCTCGATGCCGCGGTCAAATTCATCGAATATCTGACACGGCCTGAAGTCGCGACGCTCTACCTCGCGCCGGAACAGCCGATCGCGGCCTCGATCAAGGGCGTGCCG
>NZ_RZPW01000197.1:0-8970 GCF_003998455.1 Mesorhizobium sp. M7A.F.Ca.CA.001.08.2.1
GGAGGATCTCGACACCGTCAAAGGTGAAGTGACCGGCATTCTCGACCGGTTGAAGCGCGAGCGGACAAAATTCGACTATGAAATCCGCGACGTGATGGAAGTGCTGCCGCTGATGACCGAGCGCGACGCGCCGGTAGTCAAGGCAGTTGCGCAAGGCATCATGGCGATCTTCGACCGCGAACCCGACTACGTCATTTCGCCCGGCACCTATGACCAGAAGCACATAGCTCGCATCGGCCATATCTATGATTGCATCGCTTATGGGCCTGGCATTCTCGACCTCGCCCACCGGCCGGACGAATGGGTCGGCATATCGGACATGGTGGAATCGGCCAAGGTGATGGCGATAGGGCTCAACGTGCTGCTGCGCGGCACAGCCACGGGATAAGGTGCGCACCGCGACAAGCTTCGACTGCCGATGCGGTCGCCAGGATAAAAACATTCCCGGCCACGCCAAGGGGCAGAACGAAACGCAATTTACTCCGTGGCGAAATCACGCTTCTATCACTCGGGTTCGAGCACGTGTCTGAACGCATGGGGAGTTGCACGATGAAATTGTGGAAAACCATTCTGGCGGCCGCGGTGCTGTCGCTGGCCGCCGGCACCTCTGCGTTCGCCGCGCGAACCGACCTGGTCATCGGCATTCCGCTCGAACCCCCGCATCTCGATCCGACCGCCGGTGCCGCCGCAGCGATCGACGAGGTTCTCTATGCCAATGTGTTCGAAGGCCTGACGCGCATCGGGCCGAATGGCGAGGTGCTGCCGGATCTGGCCGAAAGCTGGACCATTTCCGATGACGGCAAGGTCTACACCTTCAAGCTGCACACCGGCGTGAAATTCCATGACGGCACCGACTTCGATGCCGCCGACGTGAAATTCTCGCTCGATCGTGCCCGCGCCGACAATTCGGTCAACGCGCAAAAGGTGCTGTTCGCCGCCATCGACAAGGTCGACGTCGTCGATCCGGCAACCGTCAAGGTCACGCTGAAGAACCCGCAGGGCTCGTTCCTCTACAATATGGGCTGGGGCGACGCGGTGATCGTGGCGCCGGAATCTGCCGACACCAACAAGGAGAAACCGATCGGCACCGGCCCGTTCAAGTTCCAGAGCTGGGCCAAGGGATCGTCGATCACGCTGGTCAAATCGGACAATTACTGGGGCACGCCGGCGTCGCTCGACAAGGCCGAGTTTCGCATCGTGCCGGATGCCGCGGCCTATGTGCCGGCGCTGCTCTCGGGCGACATCCAGGCTTTCCCGTTCTTCGATGCCGACAGCGTCGCCCAGGTCAAGGACGACCCGCGCTTCAAGGTGGTGATCGGCGCGACCGAGGGTGAGACCATCCTGTCGATCAACAACAAGAAGCCGCCTTTCGACAAGCTGCAGGTGAGGCAGGCGATCTCTTACGCGCTCGACCGCAAGGCCATCATCGACGGCGCCTCGGCCGGCCTCGGCCAGCCGATCGGCTCGCATATGTCGCCGGCCAACAAGGACTATGTCGACCTCACCGGCCGCTACCCGCATGATGTCGCCAAGGCCAAGGAATTGCTGAAAGAGGCAGGCCTCGAGAACGGCTTCAAGGCGACGCTGAAACTGCCGCCGCCCACCTATGCCCGTCTCGGTGGCGAAATCATCGCCTCGCAGCTTCGCGACGTTGGCATCGATCTGGAAATCATTCCGGTCGAATGGGCACAGTGGCTGGACCAGGTATTCACCAAGAAGGATTACGACCTGACGATCGTCTCCCACACCGAGCCCAACGACATCGATATCTATTCGCGCAAGGATTATTACTTCAACTACGACAACCCGGCCTTCGACAAGGTGATTGCCGATCTCGGCGTCACCTCCGACGAAGCCAAGCGCAAAGAATTGCTGGGGCAAGCGCAGAAGATCCTGGCCGACGATGCGGTGGTCGGCTTCCTCTATGAATTGCCGAAGATCGGCGTCTGGGACGCCAGGCTGCAAGGGCTGTGGGAAAACGCCCCGATCCAGGCCAATGATTTGACCAAGGTGAAGTGGAGCGAGTGATCCCTCACCTTCCATGACCGCCTACCTCCTAAAACGCCTCGCCATCGCCATCGCCACGCTGGTGCTGGCTTCCATGGTGGTGTTCGCCGTCCTGGAGATCCTGCCCGGCGATCCGGTGCGGCTAATGCTGGGCATGAATGCCAGCGCCGACCAGGTCGAGTTGCTGCGCAACCAGATGGGCCTCAACGCGCCGTTAGCTTGGCGCTATCTGCACTGGGCGGGCGGCCTGCTCAGCCTCGATTTCGGCCGCTCCTACACCTATTCGGTGCCGGTCATCGGTCTGGTGCGCGAGCGGCTGGCCGTCTCGCTGCCGCTGGCGCTGATTGCGCTTGCGCTCTCCACCCTCATCGCGATTCCCGTCGGCCTGTTTTCCGCCAGCCGGCGTGGACGGGCCGGTGATACGATTTCCATGGGCGCCGCACAGCTTGGCGTCGCCGTGCCCAATTTCTGGTTCGCGCTGATGCTGATCTATGTCTTCGCCGTCTGGCTGCGGCTGGTTCCTGCTGGCGGCTTTCCCGGCTGGAGTGCCGGCGTCTGGCCAGCCTTGAAGTCGCTGCTGCTGCCGGCAGTGGCGCTTGCCTTGCCGCAAGCCGCGATTCTGGCGCGCGTCACCCGCTCGGCGCTGATCGAGGTGCTGAACGAGGACTATATCCGTACCGCCCGCGCCAAGGGTCTGCCCTACCGAGCTGTGCTGTGGCGGCACGCGCTGCGCAACGCCATGATTCCGGTGCTGACCATTCTGGGCCTGCAGTTCGCCTTCCTGCTTGCCGGCACCATCATCATCGAGAATGTTTTCTATCTGCCCGGCCTCGGCAGGCTGGTGTTCCAGGCGATCACCCAGCGCGACCTGATCGTCGTCGAAAGCGTCGTCATGCTGCTGGTCGCCGCCGTCATCGCCGTCAATCTGCTGGTCGACCTTTCCTATGCGGTCGTCGATCCGCGCCTGAGAAGCCGGCAATGACATTGCACATCGACATATCAGAAGAGACGTTCGGCAGCATCCTGGGCAAGGCGTTCGGGAATACCGCCTTCGTTGCCGGTTTCGTCATCACCCTGCTGATCCTGGCAATGGCTGTCGTCTCCTATGCCTGGACGCCCTATGACGTCACGAAACTGGTGATATCGGATAAGACGCAAGCGCCCTCGCTGGCGCACTGGTTCGGCACCGACCATTTCGGCCGCGACATCCTGTCGATGGTCATGGTCGGCGCCCGCAATTCGATTGCCGTGGCACTGGTCGCGGTCGGCATCGGCATGGGGGTCGGCGTGCCGCTCGGCGCCTTTGCCGCGGCACGCGGCGGCCTCGTCGACGAGGCGCTGATGCGGCTGAACGACCTCGTCTTCGCCTTCCCGGCTTTGCTGTCGGCGATCATGATCACCGCCATCTTCGGGCCGGGCGCCGTCAACGCCATCATCGCCATCGGCATCTTCAACATCCCGGTCTTTGCGCGCGTCGCCCGGGCCGGCGCGCTGGCGATCTGGCCGCGCGAGTTCATTCTCGCCGCACGCGCCGCCGGCAAGAGCAGCACGCAGATCACAATCGAACATGTGCTGCCCAACATCGCCACGCTGCTTCTGGTGCAAGGCACCATCCAGTTCGCTCTGGGTATCCTGGCCGAGGCCGGGCTTTCCTATCTCGGCCTGGGTGCGCAACCGCCAATGCCGAGCTGGGGCCGCATGCTGTTCGACGCGCAGACCCGCATGGTGGTGGCGCCATGGATGGCGATCTTTCCGGGCATGGCGATCGTTGTCGCCGTGCTGGGGCTGAACCTGCTGGGTGACGGCATCGCCGACGTCCTCGATCCGAAATCGCGGCGGCAGCGATGAGCCTGCTCGACATCGAGAACCTGTCGCTGACCATCGGCGACACGCAGATCCTCAAGGGTGTGGAACTTTCCGTCGCGCCCGGTGAGGTGATGGGGCTGGTCGGCGAATCCGGTTCCGGCAAATCGATGACCGCGCTGACGGTGATGCAGCTTCTGCCCCATGCCGCGCGCGCCAGCGGACGTGTCACATTCGACGGCATCGACATCCTGGCAGCAACCGAGGACCAGATGTGTGCGCTGCGCGGCGACGACATCGGCATGGTGTTCCAGGAGCCGATGACCGCGCTCAATCCGGTCAAGACCATCGGCGAACAGGTTGCCGAAGGCATACGCTGGCACACCAGGGCCAGCCGCGCCGAGGCCGAAGACCGGGCGCGAAAAATGCTCGACCGTGTCGGCTTGCCCGAAGCGAAATTCCCGCTGTCGCGCTATCCGCACGAACTGTCGGGCGGCCAGCGCCAGCGCGTCGTCATCGCCATCGCCTGCGCGCTGAAGCCGAAGCTGCTGATCGCCGACGAACCGACGACGGCGCTCGACGTGGTGCTGCAGGCACAAATCCTCGACCTTTTGCGCGACCTCGTCGCGGAGAGCCGCATGGGCCTGCTGCTGATCTCGCATGACCTCGCCGTGGTGACCGAGATGGCTGACCGCATCACCATCCTGCGCCGCGGCGAGGTGATGGAAGCCGGCGACACCGCACGCACGCTATCCGAACAGCTCCACCCCTACACGCGCCAGTTGGCGCAGGCCTCGATGCATGTGCCGGCGCGCGCCAGGCCGCATGGCATCGAGACGGGCCGCCCTTTGCTTCAGGTCGAGGGCGTGACCCGCGACTATCCCGGCCGGCGCACCTGGCTGTTTAAGCGCGCGCCTGGTATCCGCGCCGTCGACGACGTCTCGCTGTCGATGGCGCCGAGTCAGTCAGTGGCACTGGTTGGTCGCTCCGGCTGCGGCAAGTCGACGCTCGCCCGCATGATCCTGGCGCTGGATCGGCCGACATCGGGCTCAATCTCGTTCCGCGGCGGGACCATAACCGGCAAGAGCGAAGCCGAGTTAAAGCCGGCGCGACGCGATATGCAGGTCGTTTTTCAAGATCCCTATGGCTCCTTCGACCCGCGCCAGAAGGTGGAAAAGCTGGTTGCCGAACCCCTGCATGTGCTGGAGAAAAAGCCGACGCGCGCCGAGTGCCGCGAGATGGTGGCGCATGCCCTGCACGAAGTCGGCCTCGGCATCAGCGACATGGACAAATACCCCCATGAATTTTCCGGCGGCCAGCGCCAGCGCCTGTCGATCGCCCGCGCCATCATCACCCGCCCCAAGCTGGTCGTTGCCGACGAGCCGGTCTCGGCGCTCGATGTCTCGATCCGCGCCCAGATCCTCGATCTGTTCGCAGAGCTCAACCAGAAGCTCGGCATCGCCTACCTCTTCATCACCCACGACCTGACCGTGGCCCGCGCCATCACGGACGAGGTGCTGGTCATGCATGACGGCAAGATCGTCGAGCGCGGCAAGACGAGCGAAGTGCTCGACCACCCGCAGTCCGAGGCTGCCAAGGCGCTTGTCACCGCCGCCCCTGA
This sequence comes from Mesorhizobium sp. M7A.F.Ca.CA.001.08.2.1, assembly GCF_003998455.1. NCBI lineage: Bacteria > Pseudomonadati > Pseudomonadota > Alphaproteobacteria > Hyphomicrobiales > Phyllobacteriaceae > Mesorhizobium > Mesorhizobium sp. M7A.F.Ca.CA.001.08.2.1. The sequence continues at coordinate 5,432 of NZ_RZPW01000197.1, forward strand.
CTTGCACCGGGCGATCGCGGAGCGGCTGCGGGAGCAAGGCTGATCAGGAGAGAAGGCGGCCCGATCACTCCTGCGTCTTCACCACATCGACCGGGCTGATATCGAGCAGGTCGAGCGTGCGGCGCAGCAGGCGGATCTCGCTCTCGGCCAGTTGCGAATCCGCCTTGGCGATCTCCGCCATATGTTTGGCCAATTGCCGGCGCCGCTCGACGTCGAGATCGCGGAACAGTGCAATCGCCTGCGAGCCATTGGTCTCGTAGCCGAACTCGTTGAGATATTCGATGACGCTGTCGATGCTGCTTTCCGGAATGCCGAAGGCGTCCTTGCAGATGCGCCGGAAGGCAACCATTTCGCTCTCGCTGACCGACCCGTCGGCCAGGATCATGCGAAACAGCATCAGCAGTTCCGCCGATAGGACCGGATCGTCCGCCACCTTGCGCACGCCGGGGTCGCCGTCGAATATCTGACGTATCTGGTCCAGCAATGCGAATGCCATCAGGAGCCTCTTTCCGGGTTAACTACACAAACACAATCCAGGCGCGATGCGCTGGGATAGAGGTAGCGCGGAATCGATCTTGCGCAAACAGGGCGGCCGTGGTCGAACGCTCGATATTTCAGCCGGCCGGACACCTCCATACATCAGATGATCGACCTTAGCATCCAGACCGTCGCCATGCTCGCTTTCGCCGCTTTTGCCGCGGGCTTTGTCGATTCGATCGCCGGCGGCGGCGGGCTGATCACAGTGCCGGCGCTGCTGCTTGCCGGCTTCACGCCGGTCCAGGCGCTCGCCACCAACAAACTGCAAGGCATGTTCGGCTCGGGCTCGGCGACCATCCACTACGCGTCGAAGGGTCATGTCGACCTGCGCCGGCAATTGCCGTCGGCGCTTCTGGCCCTTGTCGGCAGCGCCATCGGCGCCTTGCTGGCGACGATCGTGCCGGGTGACATACTGCGGGCTGCCCTGCCCATCGTGCTGATCGCCATCGCGCTCTACTTCGCGTTCAAGCCCAACATGAACGATGTCGACCGCGCCGAGCGCCTGTCGCCGTTCCTGTTTGGATTGACCTTGGTGCCCGCCATCGGCTTCTACGATGGCCTGTTCGGGCCAGGCGCCGGCTCCTTTTACATGCTGGCCTTCGTGGCACTTGCCGGCTACGGCGTGCTCAAGGCGACGGCGCATACCAAATTGCTCAACTTCGCTTCCAACATCGGCGGCTTCATCGTCTTCGCGGCCTTCGGCGTCGTCTACTGGAAGATCGGCCTGATGATGGGCGTCGCCCAATTCCTCGGCGCTCGCGTCGGCGCCAGCCTGGCCATGCGCATCGGCGCAAGACTGATCAAGCCGCTGCTGGTGATCGTATGCCTGGCGCTTGCTGTGAAGTTGCTGGCTGACCCGGCGAACCCGCTGCGGGCCTTGATTGGTGTGTGATCCCGCGCCCTGATAGGATGCCGCTGTTCGAATCATGTTGGAGAGGCAGACATGAATCTTAGCGCACCTACCCAGATCGTTTTTATCATCTCCGTTGTTATCGCCATCATCGGCGTTCTCGCCGCGCTTGGCGTTCTCTCATTCATTCCACTCGCATCGGTGTGGATCGTGCTTATTGCTTTCATCGTGCTTGCCGGCGGCTGCTTGATGCGCGGCGCCTGACCATTTCCCTTGAAGTGGGGACGAGGAGCGCCCGGCCAAAAGCCGGGCGCTTTTGATTCCGGCCCTTGGTCTGTTAGATTTGACTGGCGCGAGGATGGCCGATGCCAGTCAAGATGCAACCCCAGCAAGAGCAGGACCGGTCCGTCGCCGGCGGTTTGAGATGCGCCGGCGCCTGCCCGATCCTCGACTTCAGGGCATTGTGTCGGACATTTGCGGCTATCGCGAAATGGCGCCCGACCATATGCGCAACGTCGAATATGCGTCGCTCACCGTACCGCTGGTCATCAGCTTCGCCGAACCCTTCGCCATCGGCCTCGGCAAGGCGCCCGGCGACAATGACCGCTTCGCCAGTTTCGCCGCCGGCCTCTTTGCCGGACCGGTGGTGATCGAATCCTTCGGCGGCGCCTGCTGCGTCCAGGTCAACTTCACGCCGCTTGGCGCACGCCGTTTCTTCCGCCTGCCGATGAGCGAACTGACAGACAGCATGGTCGTCCTCGACGACGTGCTTGGCGCTCAGGGCTTGGCGCTGCGTGAACGGCTGGGCAATGCGCCGGATTGGACGACGCGTTTCGACATGGCCGAAGCCTTCGTCACCGCCCGTCTCGAGAAGGCCGCCGAGACGCCACTTGAAATCGCCTGGGCCTATGACCGCATCATCACATCCGACGGCCGGACCCGCATTGCATTGATCGCCGAAAGGCTGGGCTGGAGCCGCAAACATCTCGCCGGCAGTTTTTCCAACGCCATCGGCATGGGCCCCAAGACACTGTCGCGCATCGTCCGCTTCAACCGCGCGCTCGGCCTGTCGAGGCAGCAGGCAGTCGACTGGGCCGATATCGCAGCCGATTGCGGCTATGCCGACCAGGCGCATCTGGTACGCGAATTCCGCGACCTCGCCGGCGAGACACCAACCGGAATCTCGGCCAGGTAACATTTCTTCAAGACGCCGGAACGGCCTTTACCCACAGTGGGGCATCGACCAACCCCACTGAAGGAGATCGACATGACCACCACCACCGAAGCGCCCCGCCTCTACCCCGCCTTGCGCTACAGGAACGCGGCAAAGATGATCGACTGGCTGGGCGAAGCCTTCGGCTTCAGCGTCCGGGCCCGCTATGGCGAAGGCGACGTCGTGCACCATGCCGAACTGGTCTTCGGCTCCTCGATGATCATGCTGGGCACCGTGCGCGACGACGACTACGGCAAGATGGTCGGCGAACCCGGCTCAGGCGGCGGCAAGTCGATCTACATCGCCGTCGATGATGCCGATGCCGCCTATGCCAAGGCCAGGAAGGCAGGCGCCACGATCATCCAGGAATTGATCAACCGCGACTATGGCAGCCGCGAGTTCATCTGCCGCGACCCGGAAGGCAACGTCTGGTCCTTCGGCACCTACTGGCCGAAGGCAGGCGACAAGGGCTGAGCCAACCGCGAATTACCGCGCCAGTGCAAAGATCGCGTCGCAGTCGAGATGGGTCTCCAGCTCGGCTGCGACCTCGTCCAGCGCCCGCTCGACCTCGGCTCGGTAGTCGATGCCGCCGCCCTTGATGCCGAGGCTTTCGAGGAATCTTCCGCGAAAGCCGTCGGCGCCAAACAGACCGTGCATATAGGTGCCGATCACCTTGCCATCGACCGACACTGCCCCGTCATCGATGCCATTGATGACTGCAGACGGCCTCAGCGTATCCGGCCCGGTGGTGCGGCCGAGATGGATTTCATAGCCTTCGAGCGGCAGGTCGAACGGCACCGAACGGGCGCTGACGTTGCGCACCGTCTTTTCCGGCTCCATTACCGTTTCGATGTCGAGCAGTCCGAGCCCTTCGGCTTCGGTGACGCTGCCTTCGATGCCGTCGGGATCGCGCTCCATACGGCCGAGCATCTGGAAGCC
>NZ_RZPW01000198.1:0-8964 GCF_003998455.1 Mesorhizobium sp. M7A.F.Ca.CA.001.08.2.1
GCGGCATTCAGGCCCCGACGCCGCAGCCGCGCCAGGCGCCGCCGCCCCAGAACCCGATGGACAACCCGCTCGGCAAGGTGTTGCAGGACATGTTCGGCGGCGGCGCGGCGCAGCCACAGCCGCAAAGCCAGACGCAGCCGGCACCCAATCCCTACGGCGACAATCCGCTCGGCAAGGTGCTGCAGGACATGTTCGGCGGTGGCGCGCCTCAGCCGCAGCCGCAGGGGCGGGCGCAGCCGCAGCCCCAGCAGACGCAAAGCCCCTACGGAGACAATCCGCTGGGGAAAATCTTCGAGGAGATGCTGCGGCAAGGTGGCGGTGGCTTAGGCGGCATCCCCGGCGGACAGCCGGCGCCGCAACAGCCTCAAGCGCCCCCGCAACGTCAGGCACCGCAGCCACAGGCCAATCCGAGCGGCCGTCCGAAAAACCCGTTCGACGACCTGTTCGGCAAGATGTTCGAAACCGGCGCCCAGCAGCGTGACGACTACCAGAAGGGCGTGGAGACGATCTTCGACCAGTTTAAGCGGGACATGGACCGGCGGTAGGCGGTCTTCGCTGAGGTAGAAAGAGAAAAGCCCGGTCCTGGGAGGACCGGGCAGAGTGCAGGCGGGCCGGGGGGATCCGGCAGGGAGTGGGAGCCTGCATACTCGTCAGTCGCGTCGAACCCTGAAAAGGTTCACGGCAACCTAAACAACAAGCAACCGATCAGGCCACCTTGCGAGCGAAATCCTCGATCGTTTCGATGCGATCACTGGCGATCTCGCGCAGCATCGCCGTCGGGTCGCGGCCAAACGGCACGTCGATGGCGACATGCAGGTCGGCGCGCGTCAGGCCGATATCGGCGAGTTCGGCGTCCGACATCTCGCCAAGGCGATAGAAGGCGCGGCGGTTTTTCCAGGCGCGGTAGATGTTGGAGACGGTGTTGGCCACGCGCGTCGCAACGGCCGGACGCGAGGTGATGCGCGAGGTCTCGGTGGCGAAATCAAACGTGGTCATTGTCGGTCTCCTTCAGACTCGAACGGGCGAGACCAAGCAATCGGCGCTGGCGTCAGCGGCCGTTCCGGTCCCAATTCACATGCCTTCATGTGGACAATGCCAATTTGCCATCGGCCGATTGATTAATCCAACGAATGTTTCTAATCTTTAACATCAACACCAGTGATGGATCATATCGATGAAATCGCCGCTCGATCTCGATCAATTGCAGACCTTCATCTCGATCGCCGATACCGGCAGCTTCACGCGGGCAGCCGAAGAGGTGCACCGGACCCAGTCGGCGGTGTCGATGCAGATGCGCCGGCTGGAGGAGCGGATCGGCAAACCGCTGTTCGAAAAGGACGGGCGCACCAACAGGCTGACCGAGGAAGGCGACAAGCTGCTCTCCTATGCGCGGCGGCTGCTCTATCTCAACCGCGAGACCCTGGCGGCCTTCGACGACCGGCGGCTCGAAGGCACGATCCGCATCGGCACGCCCGACGACTACGCCGACCGTTTCCTGCCGGAGATCATGGCGCGGTTCACGCGCTCCAATCCGCGCGTCGAACTGACCGTCATCTGCGAGCCGACGCCGGGTCTGGTCGAGCATATCAAGCGCGGCAATCTCGACCTCGCGCTGGTGACGCACAACGACGTACGAGGCCAATCGGAGGTGGTGCGGCGTGAACCGCTGCTGTGGGTCACCTCGGCCAATCATGCCACGCATGAGCAGGAAACGCTGCCGATGGCCTTCGGCCGGCCGAACTGCATCTGGCGGCGCGCCGCGGTCGATGTGCTCGACCAGCAGAACCGCGACTATCGCATCCTGTTCACCAGTTTCTCGGCCACCGTCATCACCGCAGCGGTGCTTTCCGGGCTGGCAATCTCGGTGCTGCCGGAATGCGCGCTCAGGCCCGGCATGCGGGTGCTGGGCGAAGCCGACGGCTTCGGCGCCCTGCCCGATTGCCGCATCGGCATCATGCGCGGCCAGACGTCGCGGCCGGAGATCGTCGATGCGCTCGCCCGCCATATTTCGGAAAGCCTGGACAATATCTCCGTGCCGGTCGGCGAAGACCCCGGAACGTTCGATTTCGCAGCGCTCGCCTTCACCAAGCTGCGGCGAACCAAGCCGAACCAGATCCTGCCCGGCTGGTAGGCAGGGCCAGGTGTGCGGGTTATGAACGGCTGGCCCGACGCAACCGCCTTGACGCGGGCGCCCAACCGTTCCCCAATCGACGGATGAGCGAAGCAGCATCCGAATCACGCACCAACGCCGCCGAATATACGGTGAGCGAGATTTCCGGCGCGCTGAAGCGCACGGTCGAGGACGTTTTCGGCAATGTGCGGGTGCGTGGCGAGATATCAGGCTATCGCGGGCCGCATTCCTCAGGTCATGCCTATTTCGCGCTGAAGGACGACCGCGCGCGGCTCGACGCCGTGGTGTGGAAAGGCACGATGAGCCGGCTGAAGTTCCGTCCCGAAGAGGGCATGGAGGTGATCGCCACCGGCAAGCTCACCACCTATCCCGGCAAATCCAACTACCAGATCGTCATCGACAATCTGGAGCCTGCCGGCGCCGGCGCCCTGATGGCGCTGCTGGAAGAGCGCAAGCGGCGGCTACAGGCCGAGGGTCTGTTCGACACCGGCCGCAAGCGACTGCTGCCGTTCATGCCGCGCGTCATCGGCGTCGTCACCTCGCCGACAGGGTCCGTCATCCGAGACATCATCCACCGCATCAAGGACCGCTTTCCGCTGCACATCCTGGTTTGGCCGGTGCGTGTTCAGGGCGAGACGTCAGGCGCGGAAGTGACTGCCGCGGTCAACGGCTTCAACGCGCTGGCATGGGATGGCGCCATCCAGCGGCCCGATCTGTTGATCGTGGCGCGTGGCGGCGGCAGCCTCGAAGACCTCTGGGGGTTCAACGACGAGGCGCTCGCCCGCGCGGTTGCCGCTTCCGGCATTCCGGTGATCTCGGCTGTCGGCCACGAGACCGACTGGACGCTGATCGACCTCGTTGCCGACGTGCGGGCGCCGACACCGACAGGCGCGGCCGAAATCGCTGTGCCGGTGAAGGCCGACCTCGAAGCAACGCTTGCCAGCCTCGGTGCGCGGCTGAAAGCGGCGGTGCTGCGCAATTTCGAGCGCAAGCGGCAGGCCGCCCGTGCCGCCGCCCGGGCTCTGCCCTCGCCCGATCAATTGCTGGCGCTGCCGCGCCGGCGCCTCGATGAGGCGACATCCAGGCTGGGCCGGGGCCTGTTCGTCTCCACCGAACGCAAGCGTGCAAGGTTTTTTGCCGTGAAACTGACACCGGCAATGCTGTCGCAGCGCATTGCAGAGGCCCGGCGCACCAACGAACGCAATCTTTTGCGAGCACAAGGGGCACTGCGTGCGACGGCAAGAGCCCGGCGTGCGGAGCTTAACCGGGCGGCGGATCAATTGCCAAAATGTGCAAGGGCATCGCTGCAGCGGCACAAGCAGCAACTGGCCATGCTGCAAGGCCGCATCACGATCGAGCCGACGGCACGGCGGCAACGCGTGCAGAGGGATTTGCTGACAGCTTTGACAAGACGCGGCACGCAAGCAGTGGTGCTCAGGCTGGAGCGCCTGCGCGGCCGCGTCGTCCAGGCCGACAGGTTGATGGCGTCGCTGTCGCACAAGGCCGTCCTGGCCCGCGGCTTTGCGCTGGTGAGGGATGCGGACGGCGCCGTCGTCAAGCAGGCTGCCGACGTGGCGTCGGGAATGGCGCTTTCGCTCGAGTTCGCCGACGGGACCGCCGATGCGGTGGCAATCAGCGGCACGGCAAAACCGAAAGCCGTGGCCAAGCCGGCGGCCAAGGCCAAAGAGCCTGGCAATCAGGGATCCCTATTCTGACACCATGACCGACAATCCGCATCATCTGGCAACGCCCTCAGGCAAACCGCGCGCGCGAAATTTCGGCATCGGCTTCGACGGACGGCCTGGACCGTTCAACGCGATCACCGATGTGCCCGGCGTCGCGGTCGGCTATGCGACGCTGATCTCGGGCGATGGCACGCTTGTCGTCGGCGAGGGACCGGTTCGCACCGGCGTGACCGCGATCCTGCCCAGGCCGCTTGCCGACCTCGCCAACCCGGTCTTCGCCGGGATCTTCAGCCAGAACGGAAACGGCGAACTGACCGGCTCGCACATCGTCGAGGAAACCGGCGCTTTCAACTTCCCGATCACCATCACCAACACGCATTCCTGCGGTGTTTCCCGCGACGGCACGCTGCGCTGGATGCAAAGCGTGCTGCCGGCGGCGCTTGACAGCGGCTGGGGACTGCCGGTGGCGGCGGAGACCTATGACGGCTTCCTCAACGACATCAACGGCCACCATTTGACGTCGGAGCATGTTGCACAGGTCCTCGACGGTGCCGCCGGCGGACCGATCGAGGAAGGCAGCGTCGGCGGCGGCACCGGCATGATCACCTTCGGCTTCAAGGCCGGCTCCGGCACGGCATCGCGCATCGTCGAATGGCACGGCCGTGCCTATACGGTCGGCGCCTTCGTGCAGTCCAATTTTGGCAAACGGCGCAATATTGCCATTCGCGGCCTGCGCGCCGGGCCGCAACTCGTCGAACCGGCTGTCCGCGAAGGCACACCGCGCGCCGAAAAGGGTTCGATCATCGCCGTCATCGCCACCGACGCACCGTTCCTGCCGCATCAGATGAAGCGGCTGGCCCGACGGGTGCCGCTTGGCGTCGCCATGACCGGAGGCTTCGGGTATCACAGTTCAGGCGACATTTTCATCGCCTTCTCGACCGCCAATGCGAGCGCCGCGCGGGCGCCATCCGGCCGCATCGCCAGTGCCGATTTTATTCCCGATACCGACATCGATCCGTTTTTCGATGCGGTGATCCAGACCGTGGAGGAAGCAATCCTCAACGCGCTGGTTGCCAATGACGATATGACCGGACGCGACGGGAATTTCGTGCCGGCGCTGCCGAAGACGTGGCTGAAGGAGACCTTTGGCTGAAGACAAAAACGCGGGCCAGAAGCCCGCGCTGCAACAATGTCGCCGCTATGCGATCATTCGGCGGCTTTGATCATTCCGCGGCTTTTCTGGGGGCCTGCTGGCTTTCTTCGGCCTCGGCCGCTTCCTCAAGCCGGGATGCGATAAGTTCCTGGATATCGCCGACTTCTTCCTGGATATCCTCCAGCGGAATGCCGACCTCGGCCGCCTCGGCGGCGCACTCCTTGGCCAAGGTTTCGGCCTGCTTGTCGATCCTTGCCTGGGAGGATTGGCAATGGACCTTTTCGCCGATCCATCCCCGCAAGAATTCGATGGCGTGTTCGCTCATACTGCTGTTCCCTGGCGGCAAAGCCGGTTGGTAATCATAAACGTCGACATCCCGCAAAGGATGCATGTCCCCATTCCAGCCGAGTCGCGGTCAGCCGGCAAGCCAATGCCGTCCAAGGTCCACAGAGCCATAGGAAATCGAGGGGTCAAGGGCATTTTCTGATTCTGGAGGGGTCGGTACCGTTGGCTGGGTCACACCCAGCGCTGCGCCACTGTTTCTATTTGCTTTTTTCCGGTTTCCGAGCCGATTTCCGTCACAATAGATGGCGCAAAACACTACACATTCACAGTTGCTTCGAGGTGCTGCCCTCGGGCGCGCGGGTCGAAGCCGCCGCTATATAGTGACATCCTCCTGCAATGTCGACTCCGCCCGCTATCCTGCTTCTTTCCGCCGCGCCGAAGGGCTCCGCGACGGACGCAGAACAAGTGACGATGGACCCGAACCGGGTGGAGCAGGCCCCGGCGGAGCCGCTCAGACGTGCACAGCCACCACCGCCGCGCAGTCGCCGGCCTTAACCAGCCCGGGGAAATGCCGCGCCGCAAGCATGCCCGACATTTTTGCCCGGATCTCCTGCGGAGCGACGCCGGTGCGGCCGGTGGAATGAATGCGCGCCAGCACCGAGCCTTCTTTGACGGGCTCACCGAGATCGACCATGGTTTCGATCATGCCGTCGTCTTCGGCGAACGAGAAACAATCGCCCGACGGCATGTCGAGCCACTGGGTTCGAGTCTTCTCGACCGCACCATCTACAATGCCGGCATGACGCAGCACGTTGAGAATGCCGCGCCTCGCGATCCGCACGGTTTGCGCGCGCGACGTGCCGCCGCCGCCAAGTTCGGTGCTGACGAAGACCTTGCCCATCTCCTCGGCTGCCGTGTCGTACATGCCAACGGCGTCGATCTCGATCATGCGCATCGAGAACGGAGCGGCAAAGGCCGCGACCGCGTCAAAGGCTTTCTGTTCCAGCGCCTTGTCGGGCAAAGTGTGCGCCGCGCAGAACGGCACGAAGTCCAGCGTCTTGCCGCCGGAGTGGAAGTCGAACACGATGTCGGCGCGAGGCAGCAGCTCACGTTGAAAGTAATCGGCGATCTTTTCGGTCACCGTTCCGTCCGGCCGGCCGGGAAAGCTGCGGTTCATGTTGCCCTTGTCGATCGGCGAGGTGCGCGTGCCGGCGCGGAAGGCCGGATAGTTCATTGCCGGCACGATGATCACCGTGCCGCTGACTTGCCTGGGATCGAGGGTCCTGGCGAGATCGTAGAGGGCCAGCGGCCCCTCATATTCGTCGCCATGGTTGGCGCCGGACAGCAGAGCTGCCGGTCCGTTGCCGTTGCGGATGACGCAGATCGGTATCATCACCGAGCCCCACGCGGAATCGTCGCGGCTGTAGGGCAAGCGCAGGAAGCCGTGCTGGACGCCGTCGCGGTCGAAATCGACGGTCGGCGCGACCGGTGATGAGCGTAGATTCGACATCGGTCTCAATCCTTCACCACCAGCTTACGCGGCACATTGGCCAGGCACTCCACACCGGTTTCGGTGATCAGGATGGACTCGGTGATCTCCAGTCCCATCGTTTCCAGCCACAGGCCGGTCATGAAATGGAACGTCATGCCGGGCTTGAGTTCGGTGCGGTCGCCGGGACGCAAGCTCATCGTGCGCTCGCCCCAGTCCGGCGGATAGGACAGTCCGATCGAATAGCCGGTGCGGTTGTCCTTGACGATGCCATACTTCTTCAGCACGGCGAAGAAGGCGTTGGCGATGTCCTCACAGGCGTTGCCGGGTTTGGCCGCGGCCAGCCCCGCTTCCATACCTTCCAGCGTCGCCTTCTCGGCATCGAGGAATTCCTGCGTCGGCTTGCCTAGGAAGACGGTGCGCGACAGCGGGCAGTGATAGCGGTTGTAGCAGCCGGCGATCTCGAAGAAGGTGCCCTCGGCCCGCTTCATCGGTCTGTCGTCCCAGGTCAGATGCGGCGCCGAGGCATCGGCACCCGACGGCAGCAGCGGCACGATCGCCGGATAGTCGCCGCCGATGCCATCGACGCCGCGCGTGCCGGCATCATAGATTTCGGCAACGAGATCGCATTTGCGCATGCCGACCTCGATCTTGTCGAAGATGCGCTGGTGCATCGCCTCGACGATGCGAGCCGCCTTGCGCATATAGTCGATCTCGGTCGGGCTCTTGATCGCGCGCTGCCAGTTGACCAGCGCGGTGGCATCGACAAAGCGGGCATTGGGCAAATGCTTCTGCAGCGATGCGAAGGCGGCGGCCGAGAACCAGTAATTGTCCATCTCAACGCCGACTGTCAGCTTGCCCCAGCCGCGATCCGCAAGCACGCTGGCCAAAAAATCCATCGGGTGGCGCTCGGTCGACTGCACATAGTGATCGGCATAGCCGACGATGTTATCATGCGCGAGATAGGCAGTGCGCTTGGCACCGTTGGCGTCCTGGCCACGGCCGTACCAGACCGGCTCGCCCGATGGCGGCACGATAACCGCCTGATGCACGTAGAACGACCAGCCGTCATAGCCGGTCAGCCAGGCCATATTGGACGGGTCGCTGATAACAAGAAGATCGACGCCCTTCACCTCCATGGCTTTGCGTGTCTTGGCGAGGCGATCCGCATATTCGCCGCGCGAGAATCTCAGGTTCGGTTGCATTGTTCTTGGTCCTCGTTTGTTGGGCCTTGAGCCTGTTTCAACTTCGTTGAAACCGGCCCGTCATTCTTTTTTGAGCGTGATCTTTTCGGAAAACCGGTTCCCACGTTTCCGGATCACGCCTTGGCCAGCATCAGCTTTCGAAAATGGCCCCGGAACCGGCCACCCGCGCCCGATCGCGGGCGAACGTAGCTATCGCCGTATCCTGAACGCCGGTGCCGGTCAGATCGGCGATGGTGATGTCGCTGGCCGAGCGCCGACCATGCCGTTTACCGGCGATGATCTGGCCAAGTTCGGTCACCTCTTCCTCAGCGGCCATCACGCCCGCCGCGATGGCGTGATGCAGCTCACCCAGCCGCCGCGTCTGACGGGCGCTGTCGGCGACATAGAGGTCGGCCATGCGCAGGATTGCCGGCGCGATCTCGTTCTTGTGCTCGGCGTCGGAGCCCATCGCCGTGATGTGCTGGCCGGCGGAAACGAAACCCGCCTTGATCAGCGGCTCGGTCGAAGGCGTGGTGGTGACGATGATGTCGGCGCCGACAACTGCGTTTGCCGCGTCGGGCTCGGCATGCACGAGAATGCCGAGCTTTTCGCGCAGGGCTCCGGCGGTTGCCTCGGCCTTTGCCGCATCGCGCGCCCAGATGCGCGCCTCGGCAATCGGCCGCACCAGCATAAGGGCTTCCAATTGCAACCCGGCCTGGACGCCGGCGCCGAAGATCGCGGCAACTGACGAGTCCTGCCGCGACAGATGTTTGGAGGCGACGGCGCCGGCAGCAGCGGTTCGGATATCCGTGAGATAGCCGTTGTCGAGCAGCAGTGCTTCGACCAGGCCGGTTTTGGACGACAGCAGCACCATCATGCCGTTGACGCTGGGCAGGCCGAGCTTCGGATTGTCGAAGAAGCCGGGGCTGATCTTGATGGCGAAACCGTCGATATCAGGCACGTAGGCGGTCTTCACGTCGACCTCGCCGCGATGCTCGGGAATGTCGAGCCGCAGGATCGGCGGCATCGCCACCGGC
>NZ_RZPW01000199.1:0-8964 GCF_003998455.1 Mesorhizobium sp. M7A.F.Ca.CA.001.08.2.1
CGCCAAATCTGTCTTCGTGCGGCTGGCCCGGGATCGAGCAGGACGACAGCGACATGCCGAGCGAAACGATGTCCTTGGCCGCCGCCCGCGCCGCTGCCGCGATTTCAGCCAGATCGTGGCCGGCTTCCGACAGGTGGCCTGATATCTTGTGCACGAACAAGGTGCCGGCAACGCCGCGCGGCTGGGTGATGTCAGGCAAAGCGATATCGTCGGCGACAATGACCATCTCGACACGAAACCCTTCGGCGCGCGCCTTCTCTGCCGCCAGGCCGAAATTGAGACGGTCGCCGGTGTAGTTCTTGACGATCAGCAGGCAGCCGGCCGGGCCGGTGACCGCGCGAATGGCCGCCAGCACCGCTTCGACGCTTGGCGAGGCAAAGATCTCGCCCGAAACCGCCGCCGTCAGCATGCCCCTGCCGACGAAGCCGGCATGTGAAGGCTCGTGCCCGGCCCCGCCGCCGGAGACGACACTGACTTTCGTCTTGTGCCAGTCGGCGCGCAGGACGACCTTGATCTCGGGATAGCCGTCGAGGCGCGCGAGATCGATTGATCCGGTGGTCCTTAACAGGCCGTCGAGCGCCTCGGTGACGATCGTTTCCCTGCGGTTGAAAAAGTGCTTCATCGAATTCGTCCCGTACTCGAAAAATCAAAACCGGTGCTGAATCACCGAAAACCGCTCACATCAATCGCTGTCCATCGGCGCCGAAATACAGCGGCGCCCGGTAGCGGATCACCACTTTGTCGCCCTGCGCCAGATCCGTGTCGGGATCGGTCAGCGTCACCAGTTTCTTGGTGCCTACCGTCACATGCAAATGGTTCTGGTCACCGAGATGCTCGACCCAGTCGACAACGCCGTCAGCATGGCCATTCGCGGCCTTCGCGATCGTCAGATGCTCGGTGCGCGCGCCGATCGTCTTGGTGCCGGCCGGTGCGCCGCCGTCAGGCAGCAGCTCGGTCGGCAGAAGATTGATCGCCGGCTGGCCGAGCCTCGCCGCGACATGCAGGTTTGCCGGCTCTGAATAGATGGTGCGCGGCGAGCCGATCTGCACCAGCACGCCCTCGGTGAGGATGCCGATGCGGTCTGCCATCGTCATCGCCTCGATCTGGTCGTGGGTGACGTAGAGCATGGTGGCGCCGAGCTCGGTCTGGATGCGCTTCAGCTCGAGCCGCAGATCCGCCCGCAGCTTGGCGTCGAGCGATGACAGCGGCTCGTCCATCAGATAGATCGAAGGCTTGCGCACCAGCGCGCGGCCGATGGCGACGCGCTGCATTTCGCCGCCCGAAAGCTTGGTCGAGCGGTTGGCGAGCTTGTGATGGATGCGTACCATCTTCGCCACCTCCTCGACCCGGCGGCGGATCTGGTCTTCCGGCATTTTCCGCGCCGGCGAGCGCAGCGGAAAGGCGAGATTGTCGAACACCGACAGATGCGGATAGAGCGAATATTGCTGGAAGACGAAGGCGGTGTCGCGCTCGGCCGGCGACAGCGTCGTGGCATTGTGTCCACCGATCTCGATCGTGCCGCTGTCCGGCCGTTCCAACCCGGCGATGAGCCGCAGCGTCGTCGTCTTGCCGGCCCCGGTTGGCCCGAGCAGCACGACGAATTCACCATCTGCTATGTGCAGGTCGAGGCCGTCGACGGCGACATGGTCGCCGAAACTCTTGGTCACGTTCTTGATGTGCACCTCAGCCATGCTGGGCCCTCCGTTCCGAGGCGACATCGTGGATCGCGGTTCTCACCGCGCGGCCCGATCCCTTCTCGAACAGCGACAGCCGCGCGCTGCTCAGCGTCAGGCCGACATGGTCGCCGGTGGCGAGCCTGATTTCGGCCGGTACGCGTGCCTTGATGATGCCATCCGCCGTCTCCACCGCGACGATCTGCGTGGTGCCGAGATATTCGGTGCCGTAGATGGCGCCGCGCAATTTTGAGGCGTCGTCGAAGCGGATGTGTTCAGGGCGGATGCCGAGCGCCATGTCGCCAGGTGCGATGTCCTCGCGCACCTCCGGCACCGCGACCTTCGCGCCTTGCACGATGATCTCCCTGGCGCCCTTGGCGAGCCCGCCGCCAAATCCCAAAAAGTTCATCGGTGGCGAGCCGATGAAGTCGGCGACGAACATGGTCGCCGGGCGGTCATAGATTTCGCGCGGGCTTCCGAACTGCTCGATGACGCCATGGTTCATCACCGCGATCTTGTCGGCCATCGACATCGCTTCCATCTGGTCGTGCGTGACATAGACCGTCGTGGCATGGATGCGGTTGTGCAGTTCGCGCAGCTCGTGGACCATCAAATCGCGGAATTCGGTGTCAAGGGTTCCCAGCGGCTCATCCATCAGGAAGCATTTTGGCCGCCGCACGATGGCGCGGCCGAGCGCGACGCGCTGGCGGTCGCCGCCGGCAAGTCCGGAGACGGATTTGTTGAGCAGATGGTCGATGCGCAGCAGCTTCGCCGTTTCCTCGACCCGCGTGCGGATTTCGGCCGAAGGCATGCCTTGCGCCAGCAGCGGGAAGCCGATGTTCTTGCGCACATTCATGTGCGGGTAGAGCGCGAACAGCTGGAAGACGAAGGCGATGTCGCGCTCGCGGGCCCGCAGCATGGTAACGTTGTCGCCGCCGAGCAGGATCTGGCCGCCGGTCGGCAGCTCAAGCCCCGCGATCATGCGCAAGGTCGTCGTCTTGCCGCAGCCGGACGGGCCGAGCATGACGAAGAACTCGCCATCCTCGACGACGAAGTTGGAATCCTGCACGGCGACGAAATCGCCGAAAGCCTTTCTCAGGTGCTGGACACGGATTTCGGCCATGATTATTCCGGGAACTTGGAGACGATGATGAACATCACGGTGCCAGCGAGCATGGTGATGAAGGAGTAGGTGTAGAGCGACAGCGCGAAGGGCTGGAACAGCATCAGGAAGCCGATGGCGATCAGCGCTGTCGCGATGTTTTCCATCAGCCCGCGCCGTGCCCAGGCCGGCCAGCGCGATTTGCGGTTCCCAGGCTTGGTCAAGCTCATTTGCGCACCGCGCCGAAGGTGATGCCGCGCAGCAATTGCTTGCGAAGCAGGATGGTGAAAACCAGGATCGGCACCAGGAAGATCGTCGTGCCGGCCGCGACCGCCGGCCAGTCCTGGCCGCCTTCGCCGATGATGGTCGGGATGAAGGGCGGCGCGGTCTGCGCCGTGCCGGAGGTCAGGAGAGCTGCGAACGCATACTCGTTCCAGGCGAAGATCAGGCAGAAGATGGCGGTCGCGGCTATGCCGGTCGTCGCCTGCGGCAGCACGGTGCGCCAGAAGGCCTGCAGCCGCGTGTAGCCGTCGATCATTGCCGCTTCTTCATATTCGCGCGGGATCTCGTCGATGAAGCCCTTCAGCAGCCAGACAGCCAGCGACACATTGACCGCCGTGTAGAGCAGGATCATGCCGAGCGCGGTGTCCGACAGGCCAAGCTCGCGGTACATCAGATAGATCGGAATGGCGACGGCGATCGGCGGCATGAAGCGCGTCGACAGGATGAAGAACAGGAGGTCGTCGGCGAGCGGCACCTTGAAGCGTGAGAAGCCGTAGGCCGACAGCGTGCCTAAGAACACGGCGCAGAAGGTCGAACCGAAGGCGATGATCAGCGAATTGACGAAGCGCGGCAGGAAGTTGGACGGACCGGCGATCACCATGTTGCGCTTGCGCGTGGTCTCGTCGCAGAAGCCCGTCGCCGGACCCAGCGAGTTGATGTATTCCGGCGTCTGCCGGGTCCGCGTCGTGAACAAATTGCAGTAGCCCTCAAGACTGGGCTGGAACAGGATCTTGGGCGGATAGGCAATCGAATCCGGCGGCGTCTTGAAGCTGGTGGCGAAGATCCACAGCAGCGGCACGATCGAGATCAGTGCGTAAAGCACGATGATCGTGCCGGCGATCCGTTTCGAGTTGCTGCTCGGTGCGACGACCGAATGGGCTGTGGTCAGGCTCATCTCTGCTTCACCTTGTTGAGCGCCTTGACGTAGATGTTGGCCAGGCCGAACACCGCCACGAAAAGGATGATGGCGAAGGCCGAGGAATAACCGGTGCGCCAGCTTTCGAAAGCCTGCCGCTTCAGCGTTATCGAGGCGACCTCGGTCGTCGAGCCCGGCCCGCCGCCGGTCAACAGATTGACCATGTCGAACATCTTGAAGTTCTCGATGCCGCGAAACAGCACCGCCAGCATGATGAAGGGCAGCGCCATCGGCAGCGTGATCGACCAGAACTGCCGCCAGTTCGAGGCGCGGTCGACCTCGGCCGCCTCGTAGATGTATTCGGGGATGGAGCGGAGGCCCGCGAGGCAGATCAGCATCACGTAGGGCGTCCACATCCAGGTATCGACGATGATGATCGACCAGGGCGCCAGCGACACGTTGGAGAGCATCTGGATATCGGTCGGCGGAATCCTCGTGACGAAGGAGATCGCATAGGCGAACAGGCCGATCTGCGGCTCATAGAGGAAGCGCCAGAAATTGCCGACCACCGCCGGCGACAGCATCATCGGCACCAGGATCAGCGTCGTCCAGAAGGCGTGGCCTCGGAACTTCCTGTCGATCAGCCAGGCCAGCGTGAAGCCGATCAGCGTCTGCAAAAGGATTGTCCAGAACACGAAATGCGCGGTCGTCTGCATGGCGATCCAGATATCCTTGTCGCCGAGGATGCGCTGGTAGTTGGCAAGGCCGAGATTTTTCACCACCTCGTTCGGGCGGTTGGCCCGGTAGTTGGTGAACGACAGATAGATCGCCCAGAACAGCGGGAAGATGTTGATGGCCAGCAGCAACAGGATCGTCGGCGAGATGAACAGCCAGGCGAGGCCCTTGTCGCTGATGCCCCGGACCTTGCGGGCCAACGGTTCCGGGGTCGCCCGGGCAACGTTCTCCGCGGTCCGATTGAGCATGGTGAGTCCTGCTTCGGTCACTTGGTCGTCTCTGTCATGGAATTTATCTGAACTGCATCCCGTGCCAAGGGGCGGCACGGGATGCTTGGCTTAGCTCGGGAGGAGCTGGTTACATCTTGCCATCGTCCTGGAAGACCTGGGTCCAGTCCTTGACCAGGCCGTCGAGCGCATCCTTGGCCGAACCCTGGCCGGCGACGACATAGTCGTGGAAGCGCTTCTGCGAGGCCTGCAGCAGCGGGGCGTAGCTCGGCTCGGCCCAGAAGTCCTTCACGATGGCCATCGAGTCGAGGAAGGTCTGCGCGTAGGGCTGGCTGGCCGGGAATTTCGGATCCTTGACCACCGCGTTGAGGCAGGAATAGCCGCCGAGCGACCACCATTTGGCCTGCACGTCCTTGTTGGCGAACCACTTGATGTATTTCAGCGCCGCCTCCTGCTTGTCGGAATAGGACACCACGGAGATACCCTGGCCGCCGAGCTGGGCGAACTGCTCGCCGTCGGGACCCTTCGGGTTGACGAAGTAACCGATCTTGTCGCCGCCGACATTCTCGTCCTTCTGCAGGCCCGGCCATGTGAAGGCGAAGTTCATGTGCATCGCCACCTGGCCGGATTTGAAGGCATCGACGCCTTCGCCCATGTAGCTGTTCGAGGCACCGGGCGGCGTGCAGCAATCATAGAGCGCCTTGTAGAATTCCAGCCCCTTCACCGACTTGTCGGAGTTGACGAAGCCTTCCATCTCGTAGGGCTTCTTGGGGTTTTCGTATTGGAAGCCATAGCTGTAGAGCACGTCCATGGCGCCCATGGTGATGCCTTCGGAGCCGCGCTCGGTGTAGATCGAGGCGCCATAGACGGTCTTGCCGTCGATCTCGCGCTTCTGGAAGAACTCGGCGACCTGCTTCAACTGGTCGAAAGTGGTTGGCGGGCCGAGGTCCCAACCGTACTTCTCCTTGAATTCCTTCTGCAGCTCCGGCTTGGAGAACCAGTCCTTGCGGTAGGTCCAGCCGACGACGTCGCCCATGGCCGGCAGCGCCCAGTAGTTCGGCGTGTTCTTCGGCCATTCCGAATAGCCGACGACGGTTGCCGGCACGAAATCGTCCATGCTGATCTTCTCCTTGTCGAAGAAGTCGTTCAGCTTGACGTAATGGCCGTTCTCGGCAGCGCCGCCGATCCACTGGCTGTCGCCGATGATCAGGTCGCACAATTTGCCGTGCGAGTTGAGCTCGTTGAGGAAACGGTCGGCATAGTTGCTCCACGGCACGAACTCGAATTTCATGCCGATACCGGTTTCCTTGGTAAAATCCTTGGACAGTTCGACAAGCGCGTTGGCCGGGTCCCAGGCGGCCCAGCACAGGGTCAGGTCTTCAGCGTGCGCGACGTTCGCGACGGCTGTCGACGCTGTGATTGCCGAGGTCAGTCCCAACGCCAGTTTCAAGCTCGATTTCATGACTTCCTCCCATTTGCGAAACGCGCCCGGATGACGGTTTCAAAAAGCCCTCAACCCCTCTCCTCAGGGGCCCAAACATGGCTGCGCGGTTACACTGCAGATGTTTAGTAATTTGTTTAGTGATGCAATTTTTACTAAACAAGGCAAGCGAATTCGTTGCTGCGCCGCAGCATGCTTATGGCGATGGCTGAAAACGTTGGGAAAAGCGCGGGTCGCTGGCCGGCTTACCGAAGCTGTTCAGGCCGATTCTGACCGGGACGTGGGGCAACCTCGGCTTCAATCGACCCTTCTGGTGCTCACCATCACCTTGCGGATCGCCGGCGCCGGCGGCAGCAGCGCGCGGATATCGGCGAACGGGAACGACGGTTCGAAACGGAAGGCTTCGGCCGATGAGCCTTGCGCGCCGTTGCACTGGCCGGCGCGAAAGGCGTTCTGTGTCCGCGCAATGTCGACGAAGCGGTCGGGATCCTGCGATTGATGCATGCGGATCGCCTCGGCCTTGACGTCGGCATGGGCGGAAATGTCGACATAGTGCGTCGGCGAAAAACCGGTGCCGCCCATCGTGTCGGCATGCAGCACTGGGACGGCGAAAGACGCCGCGATACGAACGCCGTCCGACAGCGCGCGATGGTCTGCATGATAATCGTTGGGCGCATGCGTGATCACCAGATCCGGGCCGATTTGACCGATCAGTGCTTTCAGAGCTCCAATCAGCGCTGCATCGGCCACCAGCTCGCCGTCCGGGAAGTCGAGGAAGCGTGGCACTGCGCCTACCAGCGCGGCCGCGGCCGTTGCTTCGTCGCGACGGACACGAGCGAGAACAGCGGGATCGCTCGAGCCGCCCCTGGCACCATCCGTGGCCATGGCAAAAGTGAGTTCTGCGCCTTGCGCGGCATAGGCGGCCATCGTACCGAACATGAAGATCTCGATGTCGTCCGGATGCGCACCGAGCGCCAGGATTTTCAAACGACTCTCTCCCCGGAATTGGAACAACGTGACGAACGGAATCCTGCTCGCCCTGATCGCCTACGCAAGCTATTCGGGTAGCGATGCCGTTGTCAAAAGCCTGGGCGGTCAGCTCACGATCTTCGAGATCGGCTTTTTCATAACCTTGTTCGCGGGCTTCTTCCTGTTCTTCACGCGGCCCGCGGGCGAACGCTGGCGCGATTTCTGGCGCACCAGAAGGCCATGGGCGGTGCAGGCGCGTGCCTGGGCGGGCATCGCTTCCGGCGTGCTCAGTGTCTACGCCTTCACCACCATTCCGCTGGCCGAGTCCTATGCGTTGATATTCCTGGCGCCGCTCTGCGTCACCATTCTCTCCACGGTGATCCTCAAGGAGAAGGTCGGCCCCTGGCGCTGGCTGGCGGTGGTCGCCGGTTTCGCCGGTGTCATGCTGGTGGTGCGGCCGGGCTTTCGCGAGCTCAATCTCGGCCACCTTGCCGCCTTCGGTGTTGCTTTCCTCGCCGCCACCAGCGTCATCCTGATGCGCTCGCTGGCGCAGCAGGAAAAGCGCACCACCATGCTCGGCGTGCTGGTCGGCTACGGCCTGCTGTTCAACGGCATCGGTGCCGCCGCCACCTCGTTCACCGTTCCCGACGGCAAGCAGTTGCTGTGGTTGGTGGCGGCCGGTGCCTTCACAGCAGGTGGACAATTCCTTCAACTGCTGGCCATGAAATACGCGCCTGCCAACCGGGTCGCGCCGACGCATTATTCGCAGATCGCCTGGGCGGTGATCCTCGGCGCGTTGTTTTTCCAGGAATATCCGGACGGGCTGTCGCTGGTTGGCCTGGCGGTCGTTGGCGGCGCCGGCCTGTTGACCATGG
Organism: Mesorhizobium sp. M7A.F.Ca.CA.001.08.2.1; assembly: GCF_003998455.1. Classification (NCBI taxonomy): domain Bacteria; kingdom Pseudomonadati; phylum Pseudomonadota; class Alphaproteobacteria; order Hyphomicrobiales; family Phyllobacteriaceae; genus Mesorhizobium; species Mesorhizobium sp. M7A.F.Ca.CA.001.08.2.1. The sequence goes on from NZ_RZPW01000199.1 coordinate 8,161, forward strand.
TGCGTGAGGAAGCGCGGCTGGGGACCGTGCGCTGGAACCCGTTTTCGCGTACCCGGCTTTGAACCGACTCTGGTTGCGCCCTGGCCGTAACCGCTGATATGCGGGCGCCATGACCACAAAACCCCTGCCGGAGCTTCCTGTGTCCGTCGTGCTGCCGGCGCTGAGGGAAGCGCTTGGCGATGGCAACAGCGCCGTGCTGGTGGCGCCGCCCGGCGCTGGCAAGACCACGCTGGTGCCGCTGGCGCTGCTTGACGCGCCTTGGCTCGGCGCCGGCAAGATCATCCTGCTTGAACCGCGCCGCCTCGCCGCTCGCGCCGCCGCTCGCCGGATGGCTGAGTTGCTTGGTGAGGAACCCGGCGCCACCGTCGGCTACGCCATGCGCATGGAAAACCGCATTTCGGCAAAGACCAGGATCGTGGTCGTCACCGAAGGCGTGCTGGCGCGCATGATCCTCGACGATCCCGAACTGCCCGGTGTTTCGGCTGTCATTTTCGACGAATTCCACGAGCGTTCGCTCGACGGCGATTTCGGTCTCGCTCTGGCGCTCGACGTGCAGGGGGCGCTCAGGCCGGATCTGCGCTTGACTGTGATGTCGGCGACGCTCGACGGCGCGCGCGTCGCCAAACTCATGTCGGGCGCGCCGGTCGTCGAAAGCGAGGGTCGCGCCTTTCCCGTCGATATCCGTTATGACGAACGGCCGGCCGGCATCGCCATCGAGGACGCGATGGCCAAGGCGATCCGCGCCGCCCTTGCCGACGAGAGCGGCAGCGTCCTTGCCTTCCTGCCCGGCGGTGCGCTCGATCT
>NZ_RZPW01000019.1:0-22925 GCF_003998455.1 Mesorhizobium sp. M7A.F.Ca.CA.001.08.2.1
CTTCTATGTAGTTGCGCCGGTAGAAATCCATGGTCAGCTTCACCACCTCGTCGATGCCAAAGCGGGCTCGCCGCACGTTGGAAGACGAACGGTTGATGCAGTAGCTGCAATCATAGATGCAGAAATTGGTCAGCAGGATTTTCAGCAGCGAAATGCAGCGGCCGTCCGGCGCGTAGGAATGGCAGATGCCCATGCCCTCGGTGGAGCCGATGCCGCCTGATTCCAGCGAGTCCTTTTTCGCCGCACCCGACGAGGCGCAGGACGCATCGTATTTGGCGGCATCGGAGAGGACAGCCAGTTTTTCACGGACGGTGAGTGCGCTCATCCGTTCATGATATGTTCTTATCCGCCCTTATGCCACCTCATTTGATGGAAACGGCGAAAAAGTGATCGCCCGCCCGGCCCTCAGACTTCGTGCAGATAGAGGTGGTAATCCAGTTCGCTGACCGTGCGTGCCACGCGCAGGTATTCGGACTGTTTGATCGCCACGAAGGTCCGGTGCAGGTCCTCGCCGAGCGCGTTCTTCAGGAAGCTGGACGCCCGGGCCGATTCGATCGCGGCGCGCCAGTCGACAGGCATGGTTGTGCGCGTGACCGCTGCCTCATAGCCGTTGCCGGTCGTTTCGGGCCCCGGATCGAGCCCTTCATCCATGCCCTTGATGATGCCGGCGAGCACGGTTGCGGCGATCAGATAGGGGTTGGCGTCGACGCCCGACGGCCGGTGCTCGATGCGCCGGTTCTTGGCGTCGCCGGCCGGCACACGCAGCGCCACCGATCGGTTGTTGACGCCCCATGTCGGCGCCACCGGCGCATAGGATTGCGAGACGAAGCGCCGCCAGGAATTGGCGTGCGGCGCAAACACCAGCATCGATTCCGCCATGGTCTGGATCAGACCGCCGAGCCCCTGCAGCAACGGCAGCGACCAGTTCTCGCCGCCGGCTTCGGCAAAGACGTTTCGGCCGGCCTTGTCCTGCAGCGAGACGTGGAAATGCATGCCCGAACCGGCGTATTTCTCGATCGGCTTGGCCATGAAACAGGCGGTGACGCCGTAGCGGCGCGCCTGCGCCCGCACCAGCCGCTTCAGCATGACCAGGTCGTCGGCCGCCCGCATCACATCCTTGCGATAGTTCAGCGTCAATTCGTACTGGCCGGGCGCATATTCGGAAATCACGGTCTCGGCCGGAATGCCTTGTGCCTTGGCCGCGGCATAGATGTCGGAGAACAGTGGCTCCATGCCGTGCAGATGATCGACGGAATAGACTTCCGTCTTGCCCGAGACGCGGCCGTCGAGCACGGCGCGCGCCGGCTGCACCTTGCCGTCGGCGTCGCGCTCATTGGCCAGCAGGAAGAATTCAAGTTCGAAGGCTCCGGCCGGATAGAGGCCCTTGGCCGCCAGGATGTCGACTTGCCGAGCCAACGCCAGCCGCGGATCCGACGACATCGGCCGGCCGTCGAGCATGTACATCGCCATCAGCAGCTGGCCACGTGGCGGGCTCGTGCCGTAGAGCGGCACCAGCGTGCCGGGGATCGGCCATGCCCTGAGATCGCCGTCGCCGGTCGTCCAGATCAACCCGGTCTCGTGCACATCCTCGCCGGTAATGTCGAGGCCCAGGATCGAGATCGGCATATGGCGGCCGCCCTCGAAGATGCTCTTCAGCTCATGCCGGCGCACGATCTTGCCGCGGCCGACGCCATTGGCGTCGGTCAGCACGATATCGAAGGCTTCGATCTCGGGATGGGCGTCGAGAAAGGCTTGCGCCTCGGCGGATGTCGAGCCCGAAGGTGAGGTCATTGTGGCATTGGGATGGTCCATCGCCGCTTGTCTCATGCCCCAAGCTTTGCCGCAACCGCGCCGAAGGCGGTGATCAGCCGGTTGACCTGGGTCGCAGTGGTCGCCGGCGAGATCAGCATCATGTTGTGGAAGGGTGCGATCAGCACGCCGCGATTGACCAGCGCGACATGGATCGCGGCCTCCAGTTCCGGCGCATGCGCCACTTCCGCCTCGGCGCCATTGCGCAGCGGACCGGGCGCGCAGATGAACTCGACGCGGGCGCCGACACGGGAAACATGCCAGGGCAGGCGATAGCGATCGATCACGCCGGTCAACCCGGCATCGAGCCGCCGCGCCAGGTGATCCATGCGGTCATAATTTTCCGGCGTCATTACCTCTTCAAGCGCGGCGCGCATCGCTGCGAACTGCAGCGGGTTGGCCGAGAGCGTCGTGCCCATGCCGGAATAGCCCGGCTCCTTGGTCCTGTTGTAGTCCGCGTAGCGCGAGGCGACGTCGTCGCTCATGCCCCAGACACTGGCCGGCACGCCGCCGGCGATCGGCTTGCCCAGGACGAAGAAGTCCGGGTCGAGACCATATTTCCTCGTGTAGCCGCCGGGGCCGGTCGAGATCGTGTGCGTCTCGTCGATCAGAAGCAGTGTGCCGGCTGCGCGTGTCAGTTTGCGCAGGGCGTCATGGTAGCCCGGATCGGCCAGCACCATGCAGGAGTTGGTCAGCACCGGTTCGGCGATGACGCAGGCGACGTCCTTATCCCCAAGCGCGGCTTCGAGTGCTGAGATATCGTTGAACTCGATGACCTTGGCCGTACGGGTCAGGTCGCGGAACTCGCCCGCCAATCCCGGCCGGTTGACGGGCTTGCCGTCGATCAGCCGCACCATCGTCTCGTCGACCGAGCCATGGTAGCAGCCGTTGAAGACAAGGATCTTCTCCCGGCCGGTGACGGCGCGGGCGACGCGCAATGCAAAACGGTTTGCGTCGGTTGCCGTCGTCGCGATCTGCCAGAACGGCAGGCCGAAGCGCTGCTGCAGCAGCGGCCCGATGGCCAGCGCATCTTCCGAAGGCAGCATATAGGTCAGGCCACGTCCGGCCTGGCGGCGGATGGCGCGCGCCACCGGCGGCGGCGAATGGCCGAACATCGAGCCGGTGTCGCCAAGGCAGAAATCGTCGAGCTTGTTTCCGTCGATGTCGGTGATCGTGGCGCCCTTGGCGCTGTCGACCAGGATCGGGAACGGCGTCGGCCAGTCGTTCATCCAGTGCATCGGCACGCCGCCGAAGAAGCCGGGCAGGCCGTTGCCGACCTTCGCCTGAGATTGCGGCCGCGCCTTGCGGAAGGCTGCCCCCTCGGTCTCGCGCAGATCGGCAATGCGGTCGCGGCCGATGCCGCCGATGGACGTCTTGGACATATCGCTGTGCATGAAAACCCCTCTGGTCGATTCCTCTTAGCCAATCCGTGTCTGCATCCGCAATTGGCCGCGCATCTGTCCTGCGTTGGCTCAGCCTTTGGCGGCGGCGCTTGACCGTGCTGCCGAAGTCGGCGCCAATATGAGCGGGAATTGAGGGGGGAGGGGTAATGAGGACGGTCATCTGTGTGGCGATGCACCTGTCGTCGGCGAGCGCGGCCTTCGCCTCGGGCGGCATCTGGTGCTCCACCGACGACGCGGCGGCGACATTCGAGGTCGAGGCCGGCGTCACCAGAGGCATGGGCGGGCCGACCTTCAATTTTCGCGGCAACCTCGAAATTCTGAGCCGGCCTGCCAGCGACAGCCTGCGCAAGACCGTGTTTGAGGATTCCAACCTGACGCAGTACTGGCTCGACGGCAAGGAATTGCGGCTGAACATCTATCGTGAGCACGAGGCCGCGCAAAAGATCAACTCGGTCGAACTGACGATCCTGACCAGGACCAGCGACGAAGGCGTCTACGACGGGAGCTATACGCTCTCCATCTACGACGCCGCGGCGGATACGGACCAGGACGGCAAACCGGTCGAAATCAGCGGCAAAGTGTCGTGCGGAGCGGAGTGAGCGGGGTCAGGCCGTGATGTCGATGACGCCGCAGTCGCCTGCCGCGCTGCCGAAGGCGACGCGGCGTTCTTCCTTGTCCCACATCATCGAGGTGATGGCGCCCTTGCCCGGCCGCCGCAACAGCACTTCCTTGGCGTCGGCAAAACGCACCGCCATCACCATGCCGTCATCATAGCCGACGGCGACGACATCCTGGCTCGGGTGACAGGCGACAGCCGTCACCACGGCGTTGCCGCGCGTGCCGAGTTCCAGCGGTGCCTTGCCCATCGGCCCGTCCTTGCCGGAAAACGGCCAGACGATCGCCGCCGGCGCGCCGGAACTCGCAAGCCACTTGCCCTTCACGCTCCACGACAGGCTTTTGACCTTGCCGGGATAGCCGGTCATGCGCATGTGCTTGCCGTCGGCGAGCTTCCAGCCGTGCAATGCGTTTTCTTGCATGGTGGTGACGAGGAAGGCGCCATCCGGCGAGAAGGTGATGCCGGTATGGGCGCCGGCCCATTCGAGTTCCACCGGCTTGCCCTCGGCGGCCGGGAAATGCAGCGTCGCGCCATTGTAGCGGGCGACGCCGAAGCGCATGCCCTTGGGCGAGAAGGCCAGCCCCTCCACCGAACGCGGATGGACGAATTCCCTGGTCTTGCCGTCGGCGAAGCGCACGAAGGCAGTCTTGCCTGAGGCATAGGCGATGGCGCCTTGCGGCCCGGCGGCAACGCTGGTGATCCACTTCCTGGCCGCGCTTGCCAATTCCGTGGCCTCGCCGCCCGTTTTCACGGCAAACACCTTGCCGTCCTCGCCGCCGGTGATCATCCGGTCATTGGCCGCATCATGGAAGGCGGCGAGCAGCCCGTCATTGGCCTGAACCGTCTTGTGGCCATGGTCGAGCCGATGGATGGCGCCGTCGGCCATCGCGAAATGCGGCACGTCGCCGAGAAAGACGGCGGCGATGCAATGGCCTTCGAGGTCTAGGGGGGCGACTGTGGGCATCAGGGAACCATTCCAATGAAGTTTGTTGCCATCCCCGGGAAGTCGCCAGCGCGGCCAGGTGTGGCGCCAACCTTCTCCCCTTGTGGGAGAAGGTGGATCGGCGCGCAGCGCCGAGACGGTTGAGGGGTGTTGGACGGATCGCCGTCGGTGCCCAGCTGGAGCACCCCTCATCCGACCGAGCTTCGCACGGCCACCCTCTCCCACAAGGGGAGAAGGACAGAAGGGGCAGCGCTAGCGTCATAAGGCTTGGAAATCAAGCCGCCTGGCAGGCGTCAAAACTCTTCTTCAGCCGCTCGGCGTCGAGTTCCCTGCCGATGAACACCAGCCGGCTCTCGTGCTTTTCGCCGACTTTCCAGGCGCGCTGGTGGTCGCCTTCGATGATCATGTGCACGCCCTGGATGACATAGCGCTCGTCGTCGCCCTTGAGCGCGATGATGCCTTTCAGCCGCAGGATGTTGGGGCCTTCCATCTGGGTGATCTTCTCGATCCAGGGGAAGAATTTCTTCGGGTCCATCTCGCCGCCGCGCAGCGATACCGACTGTACCGTCACGTCATGAATGTCCGAAGCATGCGCATGATGGTGGTCGTGCCCGTCATGATCATGGTGGTGGTGATCGTGGCCGTCGTGGTCATGATGATCGCGATCGTCATGCGCCTCGAGGAAGTGCGGATCGTTTTCCAGTGCTCGGGACAGATCGAAAGCGCCGCGGTCGAGTACTTCGGTCAGGTCGACGCCGGCGCGGGTGGTACGATGGATCTTTGCCGCCGGATTGATGGCGCGGATCGTTGCCTCGACCTTGGCGAGTTCTTCTGACGTGACGAGGTCGGTCTTGTTGAGCACGACGACGTCGGCGAAGGCGATCTGGTCCTCGGCTTCCCTGGAATCCTTGAGCCGCAACGGCAGGTGCTTGGCGTCGACCAGCGCCACCACCGCGTCAAGCCTGGTCTTGGAGCGCACATCGTCGTCCATGAAGAAGGTCTGCGCCACCGGCACCGGATCGGCGAGCCCGGTGGTCTCGACGACGATGGCGTCGAAGCGGCCGGGGCGGCGCATCAGGCCCTCGACGACACGGATCAGGTCGCCGCGCACCGTGCAGCAGACACAACCATTGTTCATCTCGTAGATTTCCTCGTCGGATTCCACGATCAGATCGTTGTCGATGCCGATTTCACCGAACTCGTTGACGATGACGGCGTAGCGCTTGCCGTGGTTTTCCGACAGGATGCGGTTGAGCAGCGTCGTCTTGCCGGCGCCGAGATAGCCGGTGAGAACGGTTACGGGGATTTGCGTCTGTGCGTCGCTCATGGCTTGCCTCGAAAGTGCTGGGCCGCGAAAGATCCGGCCCTCAAAAGGGATTGTCGGTTCCATATAGGATGTGTGCCGGGCTTTTGCACGGGGCAAACCGATGGGCCAAACCGGCTTGCTACAATACCGGATTTTGACTGGCGAAAGCCGCTGTGATTGCCTAGCTCGGGATGCGGAAGATCAATTTGAGAGGCAAGATATGTCCGGCAAGCCATCCTCCTTCTCATTGAGCCGGCGCCAGGCGCTCGGGTTGATCGCGGTCACCGCCGGAGGTGGTGCCTTCCTGCCGGCCTCGGCAATGGCCGCTCAATCTTCGGCTGCCCAGGCTTCACCCTATGCCGGACTGGCCTTGTTCGAAAACGGCGCCGGTGTCTGCACCATTACGCCTGAAGTGACCGAGGGACCGTTCTATTTCGACCCGAAACTCGAACGTGCCGATGTCACCGAAGGCAAGAAAGGTATTGCCCTTGACGTCCGGCTGCAGGTTGTCGACGTGGACTGCCGCCCACTTGCCGGCGCCCGCGTCGATATCTGGCATTGCGACGCGCAGGGCGCCTATTCCGGCTATCCCGGACAGGGTGACGGCCGCGACGTCGACACGTCGGGCCAGACCTTCCTGCGTGGTTGGCAGAAAACCGATGCAAGCGGCATCGTTTCCTTCGCCACGATCTATCCCGGCTGGTATCGCGGCCGCACCACCCATATCCATTTCAAGGTCTTCCCTGACGACAGGTCGGTGATGACCGGCCAGTTGTTCTTCCCCGACAGCCTCAGCGAGCAGATATTCACCTCTGTCGCGCCCTACAATGACCGGCCCGGCAAGCGCGACACTTCAAACGCCGATGACGGCATCGCCAGGCGGGCAGGACCGCAATCGCAGGCTGCGCTGCGCGAGTTGAACGATGCCTATCAGGCGCTGATGATCGTGGCGGTGAAGCCCGGCTGAGCGGCGGTCACTCCACCACCACCACTCGCGACGAAAACTCCGGCTGGGAATTCGTTTGTCATCTAACTGAAATAAACATCTGGCATTAGCCACGGCGGACACCACAATGCTTGCCGGCAAAGCTGTTTGAAGCACCGGAATCTTTTTGATCGTCGATTGCCAACCGGCCGGCTGCCTCTATGCTGCCCGCACCGGTACGGCCGAAGAGGGAAGACCATGGCCAAGGCGGACAAGACTGCGACAATGAGCCGGCTGCATTCCGCGGCAAGGCTGGCAAGGACGGCGCTGGCTGCCCGGCTTCTGGCGCACGGGTTCTATGCCGGCCAGGACCAGATCATGCTGGCGCTCGACCGTGAGGACGGCCAGACGCCGGGCAATCTTGCCGGACGTCTCGGCGTGCGCCCGCCGACGATCACCAAGACCATCAACCGGCTGCAGGCCCAGGGTTTCCTGGAGAAGCGCGCTTCTGAAGCCGATGCCCGCCAGGCCCACATCTTCCTCACCGATACAGGCCGCGACATCATCCACGCCATCGAGAAATCGGTGAAGAAGACCGAAAAGCAGGCGCTGAAGGGCCTCGACAAGAAGGACCAGAAGTCGCTGTTCAAACTGCTTGCCCGCATCGAGGCCAACCTCTCGAACGAGGAATTGGTGCTCATCGACGACGACGCCGAGTCGGACGACTGACCGGCGGATTGTCGCGGCAGGCGATCAAGCCGCCGCGGCAGAGCCCTGGATCAGCGACGACCAGCGTCCCGGTGTCATGCCGAACGCCTTCTTGAACTGCCTGATGAAATGGCTCTGGTCGCTGAAGCCGGCTTCGACCGCGATCTGCGCCAACGGTTCGCCGGCGGCGATCATCCGCCGCGCACGCTGAAGCCGGCGCATCACCAGGAAGCGATGCGGACTGGTCGAAAACGCCGCGCGGAAATGCCGTGACAAGGCATAGCGGTCGAGCCCGGTTATCGCTTCCAGTTCGCCGGAGCGCACCGGCCGGGTCAGGTTTTCCGTGAGATAGTCGCGCGCCAGTGCAGCCGCCCGCCACGCCGTCCGGGTCATCGGCTTTGCCGGCTGGCCGCCATGCCGGGTCAGGCTTTGCATCAGTTGGACCAGGAAGTCGTCGACGAACAGGTCGTCGAGTTCCTGCTCCAGCGGCCCCAGAGCCGAAAGCAGCGTTGCGCAAAAGGCCGCGTCCGTCACCACGCCATCCCTCACAAAAGGCAGCGAAACGCCGCCGAGGCAGTCGAGCATCAGCGACGGCTCCAAATAGAGCATTCGGTAGCGCAGGCCGTCCTCGGTGCCGGCGCCGCCGTCATGCAGTTCGTCGGGGTGTAGCACGATGATCTGGCCTGGAAGGCTGTGACGCGCAGCACCAAGATAGCGAAACGTCTGCACACCGTGCAGCGTTACCCCGATCGCATAGGTGTCGTGGCGATGCAGGTCGAACGCGCTGCCATGGAAGCGTGCCTCGATCCGCTCCATGCCTGCGGGATCGGGGGCGGAGATAATACGGTTTTCCGCCGCATCGATGCACAAACGTCCAAGACCCTCGAAGGCCTGGCTGTCTAGATCGTGCGACATCGTCTCCGTAAGCCTCGCATTGGGGCACAAACCGAATGGCCAATGTCTCATGTTCGATACGAAATTTGCAATCGTGCTCAGGGAGGATCTGCCGGTCTGGCAGAAACTCAACGTCACCGCCTTCCTGACCAGCGGCATTGTCGCCCAGTTTCGCGACATCATCGGCGAACCCTATCGCGACCGCGCCGGCAATCTCTATAACCCGCTGTCGATCCAGCCGGTCATCGTTTTGTCCGCCGACCAGGCCACGCTGGGCACGATCCACCGGCGCACATTGGAGCGCGGCGTGACCACCTCGCTCTATGTCGAGGAGATGTTTTCGACCGGCTTTGACGCGGCCAACCGGGCCGTCTTCGCCGAATTTGCGCCTGAAGACGCCAAGGTGGTCGGGATCGCGCTTCGCGCCGACAAGAAGCTGGTCGATAAGATCACCAAGGGCGCCCGTATGCACCCGTAGCTTTCAAAGGCATCGACTAAGCCTGCCGCCGACACTTGTTGTGCCAGCCGGCTTTGGCGTGGCGACAGCCGACAATTGGCTTGCCGGGAGCCGGCAATTCCCGCAAAGGTGGGTCCAGCCCAGTTCCCACCCGGCCTGCAAGTGAGTGCTCCCCAAAGACATGTAGAAAGCGCGACGCCCCCGGTGGCGATCCTGTGCATGCTTTCCACTTACGTCTGCTTCACCTTCCTCGACACATCAAGCAAATACCTCGTCCTCGCCGGCATTTCCGTGCTGGTCGTTGCCTGGGTGCGCTTTGCCGTGCATGTCATCCTGGTCGGCACCCTGTTGCGCGGCTGGCGCCAACCCATGCGGTTTCGCCCGGTCAACCTGCCTGCGCATATCCTGCGCGGGGCTTTCCTGTTCGGATCGACCATATTCAATGTCCTGGCGCTCAAATCCCTGCAACTGGCCGGGACAACCTCGATCTATTTCTTTGGGCCGATGGTGATCACGGCGCTGGCCGGTCCGCTGCTTGGCGAGTGGGCGGGCTGGCGGCGCTGGCTGGCCATCCTGGCGGCCTTTGCCGGCGTCCTCATCATCACCCGACCGGGCGTCGGCGTGTTCGGCATCGGACATCTCTTCGCGCTCGGCTCGATGCTGTCGAACTGCTTCTACGTCATCATGACGCGCCGCATGTCGGCGACCGAGACATCGGAGAGCCTCATCCTGTTTTCGGCGCTGGCGCCGGCGCTGCTGCTGTTGCCCCTGCTGCCGTTTTCGTTTTCCTTGCCGCATGACGGCTGGCACTGGTTCGTGCTGCTGATGCTCGGCGTGTTCGGCGGCGTCGGTCACTGGCTGCTCGTCCAGGCCTACCGGCTGGCGACGACCACGGCTTTGGCGCCCTATCCCTATTCGCAGATGGTGTGGATGATCATTTCCGGATGGATCGTCTTCAAGCAGTTTCCCGACCGCTGGACGCTGGTCGGCGCCGCCATCATCGTCGCCAGCGGCCTCTACATCGTCCATCGCGAGCATAGGCTTCGGCTGCGGAGCCGCGCGGCCTCGGACGTCGAGGCCGAGGCGTTGGCAAAAAAACTTTGATTTGCCCCCGATCGGTGGCATAACGCCGCCTTTAAACAGTTTAGGTCTGGAAAGTCAGGTCCGGGGAGCACACGTCGCTGGCACAAAAAATCAAGCTTTCGACGATCGCGGATGCGCTCGGCGTGTCCACGGCCACGGTCTCGCTGGCGCTGCGCGACAGCCCTCTTGTTGCCGGGACCACCCGTGACCGCATCAAGGAACATGCCCGCGCCATCGGCTATATCTACAACCGACGCGCCGCCAGCCTGCGCACCTCGCGTTCCGGCATTGTCGGCGTCGTCGTGCACGACATCATGAACCCGTTCTTCGCCGAGATCCTGCGCTCGATCGAAAGCGAGCTCGACCGCAGCCGGCAAACCTTCATCCTGTCCAACCACTATGATCAGCTCGAAAAGCAGCGCACTTTCATCGATACGCTTTTGCAACTCGGCGCCGACGGCGTCATCATGTCGCCGGCGATAGGCACGCCGGCTTCCGACATCGTGATGGCCGAGGAGAACGGCCTGCCGGCTGTGCTGATCGCGCGCACCGTCGAGGGTGCCGACGTGCCGGTCTTTCGCGGCGACGACTCTTATGGAACAGGCCTCGCCACCAACCACCTGATCTCGCTCGGCCACAAGCGCATCGCCATGATCGGCGGCACCGACCAGACCTCGACCGGCCGTGACCGCTACCAAGGCTATATCAACGCGATGGAGGCGGCCGGGCTGGAAGTCAGGCCGTCCTGGCGCATCGCCGGGCCGCGCACCAAGCAGGCCGGCTTCGAGGCCGCCGGACAGTTCCTGGCGCTGAAGGACAGGCCGACGGCAGCCTGCTGCTGGAACGACCTCGTCGCCATCGGCCTGATGAACGGCATTGCCCGCGCCGGCCTGGTGCCGGGCGTCGACATCTCGGTCACCGGCTATGACGACCTCGAAGAGGCGGCGATCGCGACGCCGGCGCTGACCACAGTCTGGAACGGCCAGCGCGAGGTTGGCCGCCGCGCCGCCAGCGCGCTGCTCGACAAGCTCAACGGGCAGACGGTGCGACCCTCGCAGGAATTGATCAAGCCGGAACTGCATGTGCGTCAGTCGACCGGCAAGCCGGTGGAGCGTGCATGACCAAGGCCGAACAGTTGCAGACCGTCGCCATCCTGGTGCCGGGCGATTTCAACGACCACGCGGTCGACCGCATCAACCGCACGTTCAGGCGTGTCAGAATTGAACGCGCCGATCCGGCGCTCGTCACCGACGAGATGCGCAGTGATGTGCGCGGCATCGCTTCGTTCGCCGGCATCAACGCGGCGATGATGGATGCATTGCCCAACCTCGAACTCATCGCTTCCTTCGGCGTCGGCTATGATTCGGTCGATGTCGGTCATGCGGCGGCGAAAAACATCATGGTCACCAACACGCCCGACGTGTTGACCGAGGAGGTCGCCGACACCGCGATCGGGCTGTTGATCAACACCATCCGCGACCTGCCGCGCGCCGAGACCTGGCTGCGCGACGGCAGCTGGGTGCGCAAGGGCAACTATCCGCTGAGCCGGCTGACCTTGCGCGGGCGCAGTGTGGGTATTTTCGGCATGGGCCGCATCGGGCAGGCTATTGCCCGGCGTCTGGAAGCCTTTGGCTTGCCGGTCGCCTACCACAACCGGCGCCGTGTCGAAGGTCTTTCCTACCACTATCATGCGACCCTGAAAGGGCTTGCCGAAGCCGTGGATACGTTGATTTCGGTCGCGCCGGGGGGCGCCTCGACGGAGAAGGCGGTCAATGCCGAGATACTGTCGGCGCTTGGCGCCAACGGCGTCTTCGTCAACATCGGCCGTGGCAGCACGGTCGATGAGGCAGCGCTTGCGGCAGCCCTTGCCAACGGCACCATCGCCGCTGCCGGCCTCGACGTCTTTGCCGACGAACCGAACGTGCCCAAGGCGCTGCTCGACGCGCCCAACGCCTCGCTGCTGCCGCATGTCGGCTCGGCCTCGGACCATACACGCCGCGCCATGGCGGATCTGTGCGTCGACAATCTGGTGTCCTGGTTCACCGAGCGCCGGCCGCTGACGCCGGTGCCTGAGACGGCGCATGTGAAGGCTAGAAACTGATCGGTGGCTGCCACATTTATTAACGTCAGCTTAACCCTTTGGAATCATTGTTCAACCTGTCCGTGTACGTGGATGAAGAATGATGAAAGCACTTTCCGCATTGATCGCTGCCGCAGCGCTGTTTGGTGGCATTCAGCTGTTTCATGGCGGCAGCCGGGAAAGCGTAGCCAACGAGGCCGCCCCGTCCAACAGCTACAGGCTGGTCGCCAATGGCGATGAGGCGGTCTGTGCAGTCAGCCGCGGAGCCGAAATTTCGGACGGTTTGTCGTTGCTCACCGTTGCTCCCAAATGCCGTCGGCTCTTGCCGGGCATAGAACAGGCGAAGTTCTGGCGCGAGCAAAACGATGGCACCGTTGCCTTCAGCGCCAATGGCACCGATCCAATCGTCACCTTCGCGGCTGCCGATGGCGACGGCTACGAATCCTATGCCCCGGCGCTGCCGCTGCTGTCGCTGGCGGCCACCCGTGATAAAAAATCCGGCGACTAATTATTCCGCTGCGGCCCGCGCGCCCGCCTTCGCTGCGGCGTGCAGCCGAACCGCATCGCCGAAGGCACGGAATATTTTCACCGAATTGCTGTCCGACTTGACCCAGTATTCCGGGTGCCATTGCACGCCGACGGCGAAGGCGCGGGCGTCCCGCACCGAAACCGCCTCGACCGTACCGTCGGTGGCGACGGCCTCGACCTGCAGCTTCGAACCGAGCCGGTCGATCGCCTGGCGGTGCAACGAATTGACCTTGATGTCGCCGGCACCGAACACACCGGCCAGGCAACTGTCAGGTTTGATCGAAATGGTCTGGTGGATGGCGAAGCGTTCGTCCTGCTTGTCGCTCACCGGCGCGCGGTGATCGAGCGAGCCCTCGCGCTCCTGGATCTCGGTGCCGAGCGTGCCGCCCAACGCCACGTTCAGTTCCTGGATGCCGCGGCAGATGGCGAGCAGCGGCACGCCGCGTTCGATCGCCCGGCGGATCAGCGGCAGCGTCGTGGCGTCGCGCGCCGGATCATAGGGGCCATTGGCTTCACTGGCGTCGCCGCCATAGAGCGAGGGATGCACATTGGATTTCGAGCCGGTGACCATGACGCCGTCGACCGACAACAGGAGTTCGTCGAAATCGAGCCGGTCGCCGAACGATGGCACCAGCACCGGGAACACGCCGGCGCCGGTGATCGCCGCTTCCAGATATTGTTGTGGGGCGGCGTGCCAGGTGTAGTTGTCGAACTGGCGGACGTCGGTCGATATGGCGACGAGCGGCTGATGCATTTGGGCTCTGTGTTCCATCGGGGCAAGGGATACCTGCCTTCAAAATAGGCGATCCCACGTTATTTTTCCATGCCAAGTTTCGGCGTGTCGCATGGGCCACGAAACGGCCTGTTAGACTATAGTTGCAGTGCAGCCGGGCTTCGCCGTCAAATCGGGCCGGCCTGCTGGACTCGACTTCTTGCCTGTGTATTGTCTCGAACGAACCGACACGGAAACCGAGGATTTTCTGACGTCGGCCTGTTGATCCAAAAGGGAGGAACTTCATGGATCGTCGTTCATTCATTCGCAAGGCCGGTGTCACCGGCGTCGGTGCCGCGGCGGCGGCGGCCACGCTGGCGGCGCCTGCAATCGCCCAGTCCAATCCCAAGGTGACATGGCGGCTGGCGTCGTCCTTCCCGAAGTCGCTCGACACCATCTATGGCGGCGCCGAGGTGTTCTCGAAGATGCTGTCGGAAGCCACCGACGGCAATTTCCAGATCCAGGTTTTTGCTGCCGGTGAGCTGGTGCCTGGCCTGCAGGCCGCCGACGCCACCACCGCCGGCACGGTCGAGGCCTGCCATACGGTGGCATATTATTACTGGGGCAAGGACCCGACATGGGCGCTCGGTGCGGCGGTTCCCTTTTCGCTCAACGCACGCGGCATGAATGCCTGGCATTACCATGGCGGCGGCATCGACCTGTTCAACGAGTTTCTCGCCACGCAGGGCCTTTTCGGCCTGCCGGGCGGCAACACCGGCGTGCAGATGGGTGGCTGGTTCCGAAAGGAAATCAACACGGTGGCCGACCTTTCCGGCCTCAAGATGCGAATCGGCGGTTTTGCCGGCAAGGTGGTGCAGAAACTCGGCGTCGTGCCGCAGCAGATCGCCGGTGGCGACATCTATCCGGCGTTGGAAAAAGGCACCATCGACGCGGCCGAATGGGTCGGTCCCTATGACGACGAGAAGCTCGGCTTCTACAAGGTGGCGCCCTATTATTACTATCCCGGCTGGTGGGAGGGCGGCCCGACCGTCCACCTGATGTTCAACAAGGCGAAGTACGAAGAGCTTTCGCCAACGTACAAGTCGCTGCTGCACACTGCCGCGCAGGCGGCCGACGCCAACATGCTGCAGAAATACGATTATCTGAACCCTGCGGCGGTGAAGCGGCTGGTGGCCGGCGGCGCGAAACTGCGCCCGTTCAGCCAGGAGATCATGGCCGCCTGCTTCGAAAAGGCCAACGAGGTCTATACCGAAATGGAAGCTTCCAACGCCCCGTTCAAGAAGATCTGGGAATCGATCAAGGGCTTCCGCAAGGAGCATTATCTCTGGGCACAGGTGGCCGAATACAATTACGACACCTTCATGATGGTCCAGCAGCGCAACGGCAAGCTGTAGCCGGCCGGACTTCTGCTCAAAAGCTCTCTGGGCGGACCCCGCTCAGGGAGCTTTTCTGTATATGCCGGGAGGCGAAGCCGGCGGTTCAGCCGCGGCGCGGCACCACCAGAACCTTGACCTCGCCGGGCGCCGGCGGATTGGCGATCACCGCTGGCGCTTCTTCAAGCGACACCTGCCTGGAGATCAGCCTGTCGATCTCGACCGCACCGGAAGCGATGAGTTCGGCGGCGCGGCGATGGGTGTAGGGATTGAGGAAGGAACCGAGCACCTTCAGTTCCCGGAACAACAGGTCGAACGGCTCGAATTCCGCTTTCATGCCTTGCGGCGTCACGCCGACAATGACGACCGTGCCGCCGGCTCGGGCCAGGCGCATGGACTGCTCGACGGTCTCTCGCACGCCGGCGCATTCGAAGACGACGTCGACGCCACCTGGCGCCAGACCAGCCGGTCCGGCGATCGCATCGATGACATTGGTGGCTGTCGGATCGATCGTCGCTGTCGCGCCGAGGTCCTCGGCGAGGGCGCGCCGCGAAGCCTGCCTGGTCGACAGGATGATGGTCGTGGCTCCCGCCAGTCTTGCCAGCTGCACGGTGAGCAGGCCGATCACGCCGCCGCCAAGCACGACCACCGAGCTGCCCGGTTTGATACCGGCCAGGTCGACGCCATGCAGGCAACAGCCGAGCGGCTCGCAGAAGGCACCGTGCAGGGGGTTCAGGCCTACAGGCAGGACGAAAGCCTGTTTCTGCGGCAAGGCAAGATAGTCGGCAAAGCCGCCGTCGCGATGAATGCCGAT
Source organism: Mesorhizobium sp. M7A.F.Ca.CA.001.08.2.1 (assembly GCF_003998455.1). Taxonomy (NCBI): domain Bacteria; kingdom Pseudomonadati; phylum Pseudomonadota; class Alphaproteobacteria; order Hyphomicrobiales; family Phyllobacteriaceae; genus Mesorhizobium; species Mesorhizobium sp. M7A.F.Ca.CA.001.08.2.1. The sequence goes on from NZ_RZPW01000019.1 coordinate 15,673, forward strand.
CGCGCACAGATTGCTGCAGAGATTGACTTGTCCCGCGTGACAGTGCGCGCAGCGCCCACAGGCTATGTTGGGGTCGCCGGTAACACGATCGCCGATGGCAAAACCCGAGACCGATTTTCCGATCGCCTCGACGATGCCGGAAAACTCATGGCCGGGCGTCACCGGTGGCGTGCAAGGAAATTCACCGTGAAACAGATGCCGGTCCGTGCCGCAGACGCCGCAGGCTTCGATGCGCACCAGTAGCTCATCCGAACCGATGTCAGGCATGTCGACGTCGCGCAGCGTGATGTCGCCCACTGCTTCCAGCCGCACCGCTTTCATGGTCTTGACCATGCCGGTTCAGTTGAAGCTTGGCGGTTGCGACAGGTCGGGCTGCGGCACTGCCGGCTTTGCCGGTGTCGGATCGCCGAAACTGGGCGGTTGCGAAAGGTCAGGAGCGGCCGGCGCCGTGCCGCCACCAGTGGGCGCCGCTCCATCCGCCGGCGGCGTGCCCAGCGGCGACAGGCCGGGCACCTCCGGTACCTTGTAGTCGATGGTGCCCGGATCGACGGTCGTTCCCTTGTAGTGCATCACCATTTGCGGGAAGGCGATGGTCAGCCCGATCATGATCACCTGGATGCAGACAAAGGGCACCGCGCCCCAATAGATCTGCCCGGTGGTCACCGGCGCGATTTGTTTGCCGGTGAGACGATCGAGATAGGGCACGCGCGCGGCCACCGAACGCAGGTAGAACAGCGCGAAGCCGAAGGGCGGGTGCATGAAGCTGGTCTGCATGTTGACGCCCAGGAGCACGCCGAACCAGATCAGGTCGATGCCGAGCTTGTCGGCGGCGGGCGCCAGCAGCGGTACGATGATGAACGCCAGTTCGAAGAAGTCGAGGAAGAAGGCGAGGAAGAAGACGAGCATGTTGACGCCGATCAGGAAGCCGACCTCGCCGCCCGGCAGCGACGTCAAAAGGTGCTCGACCCAGATGTGGCCGTTGACGCCGTAGAAGGTCAGCGAGAACACCCGTGCGCCGATCAGGATGAACAGCACGAAGGACGACAGCCTTGTCGTCGAGGCCAGTGCCTGCTTGACGACGTCAAGCGACAAGCGCCCCTTGGCCGCCGCCATGAACAAGGCGCCGACCGAGCCCATGGCGCCGCCTTCGGTCGGCGTGGCGATGCCCAGGAAGATGGTGCCCAGCACCAGGAAGATCAGCGCCAGTGGCGGGATCAGCACGATGATCACCTGCTGCGCGAGCCTGGACATCATGTTGAAGTTCAGGCGCTTGTCGGCAATGGCGACGATGTAGATGAACAGCACCCCGGCAGTCGCGCCAAGAATGTCGGCATTGTCGCCATGCGCCGGCGCCAGGTAACGATACGCCGCGTAGGAAACCGCCGATGTGACCAGCAAAGCCACCAGCAGCGACATCACGCCATGGCCAAGTGTACGGGCCTCGAGCGGCAGCGCCGGCATCGAGTTCGGCCGGATGATCGACATGATCAGGATATAGGACATATAGAGGCCGGTAAGCACGAGGCCCGGGATCAACGCGCCCGCGTACATATCGCCGACCGAGCGGCCGAGCTGGTCGGCAAGCACGATCAGCACCAGCGACGGCGGGATGATCTGGGCAAGCGTGCCGGAGGCGGCAATGACACCGGATGCGAGCCGGCGGTCATAGCCATAGCGCAGCATGATCGGCAGCGAGATCAGGCCCATGGCGATGACGGAAGCCGCCACCACGCCGGTGGTCGCCGCCAAAAGCGCGCCGACGAAGATCACCGCATAGGCGAGGCCGCCGCGGATTGGCCCGAACAGTTGGCCGATCGTGTCGAGCAGGTCTTCGGCCATGCCCGATCGCTCGAGCACGATGCCCATGAAGGTGAAGAACGGGATGGCCAGCAGCGTGTCGTTCGACATCACCCGGCTGCCGTAGAAATTATCCGGCAATGCGTGCAGGAGCGGCCAGGCGAGGTTGATCGATCCTCCGGAATAGGGAGACAGCAGCACGCCGATGAAGAAGAACATCAAGCCGTTGGCGGCCAAGGAAAAAGCGACGGGGTAGCCGATCAGCAGGAAGATGATCAGCGAAGCGAACATGATCGGCGCCATGTTCTGCGCGATGAACTCCATCACGAACGCACCTCGTCGGCCAGCGCCTTGGCTTCGAGTTCGGCCTGCTCATGCACCGATATGAAGGGATTGGGGTCGTCCATGTCTCCGCGCATGATGGCGATCTTCTTGATGATCTCGGAGATGCCCTGCAGCGCCAGCAGGAAAAACCCGACGAGCAGGATGGCCTTGGCGGGCCAGATGATCAGGCCGCCGGAATTGTTGGACATCTCGCCGCTGCGAAACGACAGCGACACATAAGGAACGAAATAGATCACCATCAGCGTCACGAACGGCATCAGAAAAAAGACATGCCCGAAAAGGTCGATCCAGTGCTGCACGCGGCGTGGAAACAGGCCGTAGACGACGTCGATGCGGATATGTTCGTTCTGCTTCAGCGTATAGGCGGCGGCCAGCATGAAGGCGGCGCCGAACAGATACCATTGCAGCTCGAGCCAAGCGTTCGACGATATGTCGAACACCTTGCGGATAATGGCGTTGGCGGCGCTCACCAGGATCGCCAGCAGGATCAGCCACGATATCCATTTGCCGATGAACTCGTTGGCGCGATCAATAGTCCTGGATAGAGCGAGAAGCCCTGCCATGCATTCCTCCCTTGTACCGGAGGCGTGCCGGCTTCCCCCTTTTTGTCCGTCACGCCACGTGGTCCAACGGTATGCCGCGCGTGGACTGACGGGTCAACAAGGATAGAGGCAGCGAATATCATCGCATCGCAGACAGTGCCCAATACCGGCGATCTGCCCTCGCGTCATGCAACCAAAGTCTGACGTTTTCAGGCGATTTTGCCGGTGTCGCGGCCGGCGCCGATCAGGATCAGCGTCGTGACCAGGAACAGGTACATCCACGCGTCGCGCCACTCGACCGGGAAATAGCCGGCCCACAGCGATTCGGCCATGCCGAAGGCCGCCGCGCCGAGCGCCGCGCGCGGTGGTGAGAGATAGCCGCCGACCGCCGTCACGAACAGGATCTTCAGTCCGTAGACGAGGCCCGAGCCGAAGCTGACATTGCCGTAATAGAGCCCGGCCATGACACCGGCCAGCGCGGCGCAGAAGCCGCCGAACAGCACCGCGTGCCGGAACACCGCGCGTACGTCGACGCCGCACATCGCGGCAGCCTTGGGGTCGTCGGAGACGGCGCGCCAGCGCCGTCCGAAGCTCGATCGGGCAAATGCCCAGCTTGCCAGCGCGATTGCCGCCACCACCACGGCGCAGTCGATAAGCTGGATGAGCGTCAGCGTTGCCTTGAAGGTCGCGCCCTGCGCGAAAACGATGGGCTCCGCCAGCATCGGCGGCAGCCACAGATCATGCGTGTCGGCGGCGATGCGGCTCGCTTCGGACAGCAGCAGCAGGATGCCGAGAGTCGTCACCACGATTGCATTGGGCGTGCGGTCGGCCAACGGTTCGAAGACACTGCGCGACAGCACGTGGCTGATCAGCGCGGCATAGAGGAATGCAGCGACGACGCCGAGCGCCACCGCCGCCAGCAGCGTCAGCCACAGCACCTGATAGCCGAAGGCCGCGGTCAGGATCATGGTCTGGCCGCAAAAGGCGAACAACGCGCCATAGGCGAGATTGGTGCGGTGCAGGATGCCGTTGGTCAGCACATAGCCAAAGGCGAGCAACGCATACAGCGCGCCCGAATGCAGCCCGTTCAGCACCTGCTGGAAGAAATAGAGCATGCAAAACCTCGAAGCATGCCGCCCAAAAGTGCGAAGCGGTCCTGGCCAACAGCATGCTCAAAAGGCTGCGGAGACCGCCGCATCCCGGAGTGAGGTTGCATCGCTGAATCTAACTTGTCAAATATGATTTATCGGTTAGATTTTCGCCATGACGGTATCATGGACCCCGCACCGCTTCACCGGCGGCCTGCTTGCGCTCGACACGGCGAACACCGTCGTGCTGCGCGGCGATCCGGGGCGGACGTTCGACCGCTTCGAAGATCCGGCCGAGATTGCCCGCTTCGCCGACGCGGCGAGCCGCTTTCGCGCCGCCGAGCTTGGCGAAAGGCCGCTGGCGGTAGCCTCGCCGGTGGCGATCGCACCCGTCGTGCTGTCGATCCGCGAGGCGACGGACCGGCTGTTTCGTGGAGCGGTATCGAAGGGTGCGGTCGCCACCGCTGATCTGCCCGGATTCCTGAGCGCCTGCGCCGAGGGTCTGGCCGGCAGCCGGACCGAGATCGGTGCGCCGGGAAGGCCGTTCGGTGATCCCCTGACGCCGATCGCCTTCGAGGCGGCGCTGGCGGTTTCGGCGCTATCGCTTCTGCGCGACGATACCGTCGCAAGGCTCAGGATCTGTCCCAACTGCACCTGGCTGTTCGTCGACAGAAGCCGCAATTCCAGCCGCCTGTGGTGCGACATGGCAGTGTGCGGCAACCGTCAGAAGGCAAGCCGTCACTATCGCCGTCGTCGCATGGCGGAAAATGAGGTCAAGAATGCGTAGCGGCCTTTCCCGTTCGATCCTTGTTGGCGCGGCGCTCATCGTGGCCGTTGCGCTCGGCGCCTGCCGCGATACCGGCGACGCCGAAGGCAAGCTGTTCGAGATTTCCGGCAAGATATTCGTTTTCAACTACCGCCTCGCCAGGGCGACTTATGTGGTGACCCTGCGGCCGCTGAAGCCGATGGGAGAGGGCCAGGTGGCGGTCGCCAGCTTCCAGGATCCCGCCGGCGGCGCACCTCTGGTGGTCGAGCAGAAGGTCTGGCCGAAGCTCGACAAGGTGACGCTGGAGAGCCCGGCACTGACCTGCGTCGTCAAGAACAAGCCCTATGCGATTGCCATCAGCATCAAGGGCGCCGACGGCGCGGTCCTGCAGAAGATCGACACCACGCTGATGTCGACGGAAGACCAGTCGATCCTGCCCGACCGGCCGCTGGTCATCGACCAGCTCTACACCGCCAATCCCGATCTCGTCGGCCATCCCGACGGCAAGCTGCCGGGCGAGCCGAAGCCAGATTGCTCGAAAGGCGGCTGACGCGTCGCGGCCGCCCGCGCCGCAGCTGTAATGTTCATGCGCTGGGCAATGTCCGCGGATCGGTTTCATACCCGATTCAGGATGGCCGCGGACTGTTCGTTGCGCGTTGCCTGGCATCTGCGATTTTGTTTGACCTGCCTTGCAAGGGGAGAAAGGATGCGTCATCCGATCCCGACGTTGGCTGCCTGCCCCCGCGTGGCCTCCGCAGAGGAAATGCCTGATGACGCTGCACGACGTCGCGCTCGACGACAAGTTCGATCTCGCAAAGGAGCGCATCTTCCTGTCCGGCGCGCAGGCGGTCATTCGCATGCTCTTGATGCAGCGCGAGCGCGACCGTCGCGCCGGCTTGAACACGGCCGGCTTCGTCTCCGGCTATCGCGGTTCGCCGCTCGGCGGCCTCGACATGCAGCTGTGGAAGGCGAAAAAACAGCTCGCCCAGGCTGACATCGTCTTCCAGCCGGGCCTCAACGAGGAGCTTGCCGCCACCGCTTGCTGGGGAGCGCAGCAGACGGAGCTGCTGGGCGAGGGCACCCATGACGGCGTCTTTTCGGTTTGGTACGGCAAGGGACCGGGCGTCGACCGCTCAGGCGATGTGTTCCGCCACGCCAACCTCGCCGGATCGTCGAAGCATGGCGGCGTGCTTGCGCTGATGGGCGACGACCATATGGCCGAATCCTCGACCAACGCGCACGCCACCGAATTCCTGTTCGTCGACACGATGGTGCCGATCCTCAACCCGGCCGGTGTCCAGGAGATCATCGACTACGGGCTCTACGGCTTCGCCATGTCGCGCTTTGCCGGCACGTGGGCGGCGATCAAATGCGTCAAGGACAACATCGAATCGACCGCCTCGGTCGATGCCGCGCTCGAGCGGCTGAACATCGTCGTGCCGGAGTTCGACATGCCGCCTGGCGGTCTCAACATCCGCCACGAGATCGACATGCTCGGCCAGGAAGAGCGGCTGCATGAACACAAGCGCGCCGCGGCCTCCGCCTTCATCCTTGCCAATGGGCTGAACCGCATCGTCTATTCGGGGGGCCGCAACCCGAAGATCGGCATCATCACGCTCGGCAAGAGCTATCTCGACGTTCGCCAGGCGCTGGAGGATATCGGCATCGACGAAGCGGCCGCCAACCGCATCGGGGTGAGGCTGTTCAAGGTCGGCTGCCCCTGGCCGCTCGACCTGCATCACATCGCCGGTTTCGCCCGCGGCCTCGACACCATCGTCGTCGTCGAGGAGAAGCGCTCGCTGATCGAGGTACAGTTGCGCGAAAGCCTTTATGGCACTGCCACCCAACCGGTCATTATCGGCAAGAAGGACGAGCGCGGCGACTGGCTGTTTCCGGCCAAAGGCGCGCTCGATCCCAACGAGATCGCCATCGCGCTTGGCGAGAGGATCGTCAGGACCATCGGCCCGTCCGAAGAGATTTCGGCGCGGGTGGCAAAACTGCGCCAGTTCCAGGCAATGCTCACCGAGGCCACCGACATCGGCTCGCGCACGCCGTTCTTCTGTTCCGGTTGCCCGCACAATTCGTCCACCAAGGTGCCGGACGGCTCGATCGCCGCGGCCGGCATCGGCTGCCACTTCATGGCGCTGTGGATGGACCGCAACACAGTCGGCTTCACGGCCATGGGCGGCGAGGGCGCGCAATGGGTCGGCCAGGCGCCGTTCTCCAAGCGCGAGCACATCTTCCAGAATCTTGGCGACGGCACCTACAACCATTCCGGTACGCTGGCGATCCGCTTCGCGCTGTCGAGCGATGCCAACATCACCTACAAGATCCTCTACAACGACGCGGTCGCCATGACCGGCGGCCAGCCGCACGAAGGCGGCCTGACCGTCGATATGATTGCCAGGCAGGTGCGGGCCGAGGGTGTCGACCGCATTGCCATCGTCACGGATGAGCCGGACAAATATGCGGGCAAAGCCGAATTCCCGGCCGGCGCCACTATCCATCACCGCGACGACCTCGATCTCGTCCAGCGCGAGCTGCGCGACGTCAAGGGCGTTTCGGTCTTGCTCTACGACCAGACCTGCGCCGCCGAAAAACGCCGCCGCCGCAAGCGCGGCACATTCCCCGATCCCGACAAGCGCGTCTTCATCAACGAACTGGTCTGCGAAGGCTGCGGCGATTGCGGCGTACAGTCGAACTGCGTCTCGATCC
>NZ_RZPW01000001.1:0-45801 GCF_003998455.1 Mesorhizobium sp. M7A.F.Ca.CA.001.08.2.1
CTTCCAACTCGGTGCGCTTGAAATCGGGGAATTTTTTCTGGTCGTCGGCTGTGTAACCGAGCGTATGCAGGTCGACGAAGCAGTCGGGGAACTGGCTCCAGTAATTCTCGGCCTCGCCGTTCTCGATGGTGACGACATCAGGCAGCCCGACGCCGCCGGCGGCGCAGCCGGCGATCGACTTGTCGTAAGTCGGCTGGTTGCCGAGATCCTGGACCGTGACCTTGACGTCGGGAAATTGCTTGTTGAAGCCGGCAATGGTCGCTTTCAGCGATGAAGCCGCGACATTCCAGCTCCAGATGGTGATTTCGCCGGATTGCGCGAAGGCCGGGGCTGAGCCCAGGGCAAGCGCGAGCGCGGCGCAGGTCATTGTGATGCGCATTGAAATCCTCCCATTTCATTTGCTCTCTCACTGTGAGCGTGGCTAGACTATGCACCGGGCAAGGCCTGTCGCCGTCAAAGGGAATATGAAATTGGCGGAAAGTAAGATGCCTGAACGGCCGTTCTACCAGCCTGGGGCCAGCAGCGTGGAAGGCCTGCCGCTGCTCCTGCAGATGTTTCACACCAATCCGTTGGTGATGCTCAAGCCGCATTGGCACGCCCAGGTCGAGGTTAATTTCATCGTGCGCGGCAGCGTGCATTACCGCATGAACGACCACGAGATTTCGCTTTCGGCCGGCGAGATGTGCCTGTTCTGGGGTGGCCTGCCGCACCAGATGGACGATTTGTCCGACGACGCCATCTATGCCGGAGCGCATCTGCCGCTGGTGCATTTCTTCCGGCTGCACCTGCCCACGGATATAAGGCACCGGCTGATGACGGGCGCAACACTGGTGACATCGGCCACCGACCAGTCCGACAACCATAATTTCGAGCGCTGGAACCGCTACGCCCGGTCCGGCGACCAGGCCAAGGCCGAACATGCCGTCAACGAATTGCTGCTGCGGCTGGAGCGAGTGCGGTTCGAGCCCTATCGGCTGGTATCCGCAACTCCGACCGACCAGGAAACAGGCAGCCCCTTTGACCAGCAATCGTCGCGGAATGTCGGACGCATGTGCGATTTCATCGCCGAAAACTTCCTCTATGACATCGATTGCGTGAACATCGCCGCGGCCGCCGACATCCATCCCAAATACGCCATGAGCCTGTTCAAGAAATCCACCGGCATGACGCTCAATGAGTATGTGAACCTGTTGCGGCTGAGCTATGCGCAGGCGCTTTTGATGCATCAGGACGCCAATGTGCTGCGTGTCGCCATGGATTCGGGTTTCGGCTCGCTCAGCGCCTTCAACAAGTCGTTCCGCAAGCTCGCCGGCATGTCGCCTTCCGATTTTCGCCGCGGCGTGACCGGCGCCAGATAGGCGATGGCGACTTGCGGGCGCCCGGTGCCGCGAGCATTGCTGCGCCTCGACCGCCCCGGCTAAAAGACATGTCACGGCGTTTCAGCCTGCAATAGCGGCACGGACAAGAATGGCGAAGGCCGGATCGTGCCATGCCGTGCGCGATTCCGGCCCACAAGCGGCATGGAAACCCGGGCGCCGCACGGCATCGCTTTTCCTGCCTGAAATCGCCACCTAGGCGCTGGACAGGCCGAATTCCCGTGCTATAACCCACGCGCTTTCAAGGGGCGCCCCACGGCGCCTCGATGAATTCCGGCCTGCGAGTTTTCGTTTGCCGGAACAGGCCCAGATAGCTCAGTTGGTAGAGCAGCGGACTGAAAATCCGCGTGTCGGTGGTTCGAATCCGCCTCTGGGCACCATTTTCCTTTCCCAGAGCTTCTCACAGCATCCCACTAGTCAATTAAACCAATGAGTTAGTCTGTCCTGGCTGCTCATGGTGACCCGCCGCGTGCCGTTGCAACGCATCAGTTTATGGGTAACGATCCGGGTGTTACCCATTACCCCGGAGGTCCGTTACCCATGTCGCTCTCCGACTTAGCCTGCAAGAACGCCAAGTCCAAAGGCAAGCCGTATCGCCTTGCTGATGGCGACGGGCTCTATCTTCTCGTCCAAAAAAACGGCTCCAAGCTCTGGCAATTGCGATACCGCTACCTGGAGAAGGAAAACATCCTCTCCTTTGGAAAATACCCGTTGGTGTCACTTCTCGACGCGAGAGGGAAGCGGGACGATGCCAAGAGATCACTAATCGCCGGCATCAACCCCTCCACCAAACGCAAGGAGGAGAAGATCGCGGCCATCACGGAAGCACGGACTACCTTCGGCCTGATCGCCGAGGAATATGTCACGCGGATGGAGGAACGGGACGCTGCGGCGGCCACCACCACCAAAACCAAGTGGCTACTCAAAGACCTGGCCAGCCCGCTGGCCAAACGTCCCATCAAAGAGATCACTGCGGCGGAAATACTCCAACTTCTCCAGAAGATCGAAAGGAGCGGCCGACGGGAAACAGCGCGACGCTTGCGCGGCGTGATCGGGAGCGTCTTCCGGTTGGCGATTGTCACCCTGCGGGCAGAGACCGACCCAACCCTGCCCCTCCGCGGTGCTCTCCAGCCGCCTAAAGCCAATGGTCGTGCCGCTATCACCGATGAAAAGAAATTCGGTCAGCTCCTGGTGGCAATCGATGAGTACGATGGCTGGCCGACTCTCAAAGCTGCTCTCCAGTTCCTCGCCCTGACCTGCGTCCGTCCCGGCGAGGTGCGGGGGGCGACCCGCGCCGAATTCGACCAAGAGAAGGCTGTCTGGCACATCCCGGCCGAGCGCATGAAGATGCGTGCTCCGCATGATGTGCCACTGTCCAAGCAGTCGCTCCGGATCCTGGGAGAAGTCTGGCCCCTTTCTGAGCGCGGCGGCCTGGTTTTTCCTTCGATCCGCTCGACCAAGCGTCCGCTTTCCGAGAACGCCATGAATGCCGCGCTACGGCGTATGGGCTACCGAAAGGACGAGGTGACCGCCCATGGCTTTCGGGTGACTGCCAGCACCATCCTCAACGCCCGCAAATACGATCCAGACGTAATTGAGGCGGTACTGGCGCACCAAGACAAGAACGCCATTCGGCGGACCTACAACCGCGCGACCTATTGGGAGCAACGCGTGACGCTGATGCACGAGTGGGGAGATTTGCTAGACGCCCTAAAGGCGCACCGTTAGTTCGCATTTCACGGTAGGGCCGCTGTTTTCCGGGTTGGCGCGATCACCGCCGGCATAAGTACTTAAGCTGCTCACTTGGCAGCAACCTAGCGTTCAGCGGGCTAATCGGACTCGTCGGCTCTTTTGCATCCGAATCCTGCCCGGTCCGGCGACCCACAAATCGGGAATGGCCATTGTCCTCCAGAATCGTCATTCCTACGCACTTCAAACTTAGATTACGCGGTCAGGCAACTTACTGCTTTCCGAAGCTCCTTCCGCTTCCAAGGCCAACGCCTGCACGGACTGCGGATATTGGCGTGTCGCCTACAACAGCTGCCGCAACCGGCACTGTCCGAAGTGCCAGGGCGCCGCCGCGCGCACCTGGCTTGCCGAGCGTGAGGCCGACCTGCTGCCGGTCGGCTACTTCCATGTCGTGTTCACGCTGCCGGCCGAGGTCGCCGACATTGCGTTCCAGAACAAGGCGCTGGTCTACGATCTGCTGTTCAAGCGGCGTCGGAGACGATGCTGACCATCGCTGCGGATCCCAAGCACCTCGGCGCACACATCGGCATCACCGCCGTGCTCCACACCTGGGGATCGGCGATGACGCATCATCCGCATGTCCACATGATCGTGCCGGGCGGCGGCATCGCGCCGGACGGAAGTCGCTGGGTCTCGTCGCGACCGGCCTTCCCTTCCGGTGCGCGTGCTTGGGGCGCTGTTCCGCCGGCTCTTCCTCACCCGGCTGATCGCGCTGCACGATGCCGGCCGGCTCGCCTTCTTCGGGTCGATCGCACACCTCACTGATCGCCGAGCATTCCTGCGCCACCTTGCTCCCGTCCGGAAGAAGCGCTGGGTGGTCTACGCCAAGGCGCCGTTCGCAGGACCGGAGGCCGTGCTCGCCTATCTGTCCCGCTACACCCATCGGGTCGCGATCTCGAACAGCCGCCTGATCGCATTCGACAAGAACAGTGTCACCTTCCGTTACAAGGATTATCGCCGCGACGGCGCCGATCGCCAGCAGGTCATGATGCTTGGCCCCGACGAGTTCATCCGCCGCTTCCTGCTCCATGTGTTGCCGCGAGGCTTCCACCGCATCCGGCACTACGGGCTGCTCGCCGGCTCCGCCCGCAAAGCCAGTCTCGCGCTCGCCCGGGAACTGCTGAACGTCGCCGCGCCGCCCGATGACGACACACCAGGCGAACCCGAGGACTTCCGCCCGTCCGGCCACACCCAGACAGTCTCACGCCGAGAGGCAACGAAGTGGACTGTCGGCACCCATGTCGACTCTTCCCAGAGGCGGTCGTGCCATCGCCGACATCAGCCAAACTCCGAAATCCCCATGGACATCGACTGTGGCCCACGGGTTCCTGCATGAGAGGCTTTCGTCCGCCTGACGGTACCCGAAACCCTTCCCAATGTCGGACACGCACGCCGACGTGCCATTTCCCGAAAGCGGACGATTGCGGCCGGCAAACCGGAGGTCTTGGTTGCCCACAGCGGCGTTCAAAGGGGTTTCAGGATGAAACCTGATGACGGCTTGGAGCCTATCCCCGTCCTGGAGACCGATGCATTAGGGGTGCCGAAGTACAATTTAGATGCATGACGTACAAGTACGCATACTGTCGTTAACCCTTCATTCGATTGGAGGTTGACGCAGCCTTTGGCAAAGTTAATAATATGCTAATGTAGTGGTAGCGCAAATTACCTCGTGACCGGCAACAACGGGTTAGGCGCTACTGGGGCAGGGGAAACGCAGCGCGGTTATATGTAGCCGCTGCAGCCATCACCACCGGAGCCACCGCCTGTCTGTAACCGCTCTTATAAGGCGCGCCGTTCACGGGCCGGGTTGTCGCATTGCGCCTGGTTGCATGGCTATTCTCTCCCGTTGGACTGGGTGCCGACTCTTTCGGCATGGGGTAATCAGCCGTCAAGGACGGCAAACAGGCGGACGCTGGGTGCGTCTGTCCGCAGGGGGTAGCAATGGCTTCGACTGTCGGCACGAGCAGCAACGACAATCTGGTTGGCGGCAGCGGAGATGACATGCTCTCCGGGGGTGCTGGAAACGACCGCCTGAATGGCGGATCGGGCGATGATATCCTCAATGGTGGTAGCGGTTTCGATACGGTGCTTGGCGGATCGGGATCGGACATCCTGATCTACAAGGCCTTCGAGAACCAATATTGGCTGGGTAGCACATTCACGAGTTCCACGCTGACAACAACCGGTGCAACGCTCTATTCCGGAACAGACCAGACCACCGATGGAACTGTGCCCACTCAGACGTTGCTCGGCGGAAGTGCTTTTACAGGCTACGACTCTTACGACGGTGGAAACGGCGCGGTGCAGCTCGGCAAAGCTGGGTCCACGCCGGACGCCGACACTTTGCAGATATGGCTCAGTGCGGCCCAACTGAGCGATGCCGCGATCACGGCAGAGATTGCATACTTCAAGAACGTTTGGCTTCCGGCGCATATCAGCGCACAAACTGCCCAGGCCGACAGCTCTGTCTACACCTTCAAGACGCTTGATCTCAAGGTCACTGGTGTTGAGAAAGTTGTGGTTCTCGATGGCGCCGGACATGTTCCTGTAGCGGTCAACATTGTCGATGCTGCCTTAAGTGATAGCGATAACAGCTCGGTCGTGACGTTCACATTCACTGGCCCGGTGACGGGCTTCACTGCGGCCGATGTTACGGCGTCTCACGGCACGCTGACTGATTTTGTGATAATTGATGCTTCGCACTATACGGCGAAGTTCACGGCAGCAGACGGTTTTGATGGCATTGGGTCCGTTTCGATAACGGCCGGCAGTTACACCGATACTGCCGGCAATACCGGTGCTGGTGGTAGCGATACGGTTGCCATCGACACCTCGGCGGACCTGGGTGCGCCGCTGACGCTGTCGATCACCGACACGACGATCAACAATTCGGAGAAGACCGCGGTTGCCTTCACGGTCTCCGGGATCGACGCGGATGTGGCCGGCGCGGATGCGACGGTGACCTTCAGCGACGGCGTCCTGGCACACAATGTGACGGTTCTCGCCTCGGCGGGCACGGTCGATCTGTCGGGCATGAATGACGGGCCGATCAGCTCGGTGCTCCACGTCACCGACGATGCCGGCAACACGGCCTCGGCCAACGGCGCCGCCATCGACCTCGACACCTCGGCGCCATCCGTTGTGATCACGGACGACGAGCCTGGCACCGCCAACATTGCGGGCGGCAACGTTGTCTACACCTTCCAGTTTAGCGAGGCGGTAACCGGCTTTGATGCTAGTGACGTCGCAGTCACAAACGGCACCAAGGGCATGTTCACCGCAATCGATGCCGATACCTACACACTGGCCGTGACGCCGAACGCGGGCTTTACAGGCAATATGACCGTCAATGTAGTGGCGGCTGCGGCCCTTGACGCTGCGGGTAACAGTAGCACGGCAGCGGCGCAATCTGTGCAGGCGGTGGACACCGTCGTCCCGACGGTTGTGATCGGGATCAACGACACCGCACTCACGACCGGCGATGTCGCAACAGTGACCTTTACCTTCAGTGAAGTACCGTCGAACTTCTCTGCTGCAGACGTGAGCTATGACACCACGAGCGCAACCCTGGGCGCAATCACGCCAACGGGCGATCCAAAGGTCTTCACTGCCACTCTAACACCGATCGCGTCGATCAATGATGCTACCAACGTGATCACCGTCGGCACTTCCTGGCAAGACCCAGCGGGTAATGCCCCAGCGGCCACAACCAACTCGGTCAACTATACTGTCAACACCGCCGATGCGCCGCCGACAGTGGTCATAACATCGGACAACAACGGTTCGAAACCTACGGTTACATTTACTTTTAGCGAAGCGGTTACGGGTTTTGGTCTCAGCGACCTCCAGATTGTCGGAGCAACCGTCGATGGACCGATCATTCACGTAGGGATGACCGGTGGCCATGACATTTACACGCTGGCTCTTAAGGGCGCGTCTGGAGGGGGGTCGCACACTATTAGCGTGATAAGTAGCGGCACGGGCTCGTCATTCTGGACAGACTCTACCGGACATGGCGGCATAGGAAGCCCGATATTCAGTTTGCCCGCTGGTGTTGCTGGTGAGCCCATTAACCTCGCGCTGACCGACCCGTCGGACGGCCAGGCCGTCACCGTTATTGTGAAGGGCGTGCCTTCCGGCTGGACCATCGACGGCGCGACGCAGAACGCAGACGGGTCCTGGACTGTGCAGTCCAGCGCCGTCCACGAGCTGACGGCTACCACGCCGGCCGATTTCGCCGGCGCGGCGGTGCTCGACGTTCAAATGACCTGGACTAATGCCGACGGCACGACGGGCAGCATGTCGGTTGCCGACAATGTCGAGGCCTATGCGCCGGGCTCGCCGATCTTCGCCTGGTCGGGCGACGACGTGCTCACCGGCTCCAGCGGCAATGATCTGTTCGTCTTCTCGCAGCCGATCGGCAACGACACCGTGCACAGCTTCGATGCTGCCGCCGATCAGGTCGACCTCGTCGGCTATTCCGGCTTCCAGAGCTTTGCCGACGTCCAGGCGCATACCGCGGACGACGCCAGCGGCAATGCGGTGATCACGCTGGGCGACGGGCAGTCGATCACATTGGAAGGCGTGCATTCCTCCGCGCTCGGCGCCGGCAATTTCGTCTTCGACCAGACGCCGGCGGTCAACAATGCCGGAACCATGACCATCGGCGACGGCGCGCTGCTGCCGCTGAGCGGCACGGTCAACAACAGCGGCGTCATCTCGCTGAACTCGACCAGCGGCGAAACCCTGCTGCAGGTCATCCAGCATGGCGTGACGCTGCAGGGTGGGGGGCAGCTCGAGCTCTCCGACAGTGCGTTCAACGTCATCTCCGGAACCGGTCCGGACGTCACCCTGATCAATATTGACAACACGATCTCGGGCGCCGGCCAGTTGGGCAATGGCATGCTCGGCCTCGACAACAGGGGCACCATCATCGCTTCGGGCACCAATGCGCTCGTCATCGATACCGGCGGCAGTGTCGTCGCCAATTCCGGCACACTGGAGGCGACCGGTTCGGGCGGCCTGATCGTCGCCGGCGGGATCGCGAATTCCGGAATGCTCTCGGCCAATGGCGGCAACATCGTCATCCACGGTGAAGTCACCGGCGACGGCGATGCCACTATCGGCAACCTGTCGAAGCTGGAATTCGGCGCAGCGTCGTCGACGGATGTCACCTTCGCGCAGAACGCGGCCGGCACGCTGGAGCTCGATGACTCCTTTGACTACAGCGGACGGATCGGCGGCATCACCAACGACGACAAGCTGGACCTCAACGACGTCTTGTTCGGCACCGGCACGACGGTTGCCTATCAGGCGAGCCAGGACGGCAGCGGCGGCACGTTGACGGTCTCCGACGGCGCCCACAATGCAACGCTGCATTTGCTCGGCACCTATGATGCAAACGGCTTCAGGCTTGCCGATGACGGCGAAGGCCATACCGTCGTCACCTACAATCCGGAGTTCACGCTGACTGGCGTAGCCGGGGGAACAAGCGAGTTCGCTGCGTGACAGAAAGAGAGCGAGCCCGCAATCATGCGCGGCTAGCCCGGTTTCTCAGCCGGCCTAGCGTTTAGCTTACGAATTAAGGTTTACGGAAGGTTTACGTGCAGATCGGGTGGCCGGTTGAGGGATCGGGAGTAGTATCGGGTCCGGGCATGCATTTTGGACAGGGGGCGGTTCTCCGTTGGGTATTTTGGGTCTCGACAGCAAATCCAAGGTGGTGAGGGAAGCGCTTCGCGCCTGCCGCCGCTATTTCCTGTTTGCGGCGGCGTTCAGCCTAGCGATCAACCTGCTTTATCTCGCATCCCCGCTCTACATGCTGCAGATCTACGACCGGGTGGTCACCAGCGGCAGCGAGACCACGCTGGTGATGCTCACCCTGGTGTTGCTTGCCGCTTTCCTGGCGCTCGCCGGTCTCGACCTCGTACGCGCCGCTATCCTAACGCGCGCCAGCGCGCGGCTCGACCGTTTGCTTTCGGCGAAGATCCTGGCGGCCTCCGTCGAGAGGCCATCGCTAGGCGCCTCGCAAAGCCAGCCGATCCGGGATTTCGACACGTTCCGCCAGGTGATCACCGGCAGCGGCATCCACGCACTGTTCGACCTGCCGTGGTCGCCGATCTATATCGGCATCATCTTCCTTCTTCATCCATGGCTCGGCTTCTTCGCGCTCGGTTCCTCGCTGCTCTTGATCGCCATGGCTGTGCTCAACGAATACATCGTGCGAGTGCCGCTGAAGCAGGCCAACGATCTCGCCACGGCCAATTACAATTTCACCGAAATGAGCCTGAGAAACGCGGAAGTCGTTCGCGCCATGGGCATGATCGACGGCCTCGTCCGCCGCTGGGGACGCGACCGCGGCCTGGCGCTGCAGCAGCAGGGGCAGGCCAGCGACCGGGCCGCACTCATGTCCGGGGTTATCCGCTTCCTGCGCCTCACCATGCAGTCGCTGATTCTGGGCCTTGGTGCCTATCTGGTGATCGAGCGGCAGATCACCGGCGGTTCGATGTTTGCGGCGAGCCTTCTTCTAGGCAGGGGGCTGCAGCCTGTCGAGCAGATCGTCGGCCTTTGGCGCAGCCTGATCCTGGCGCGGGCTGCTCTCGGCAGGACCGAGAAGCTGCTTGACGGCGGCGCGCAAGGGGAACGCTCGTTTAGCCTTCCCAAGCCCACCGGCAAGATCGCCGTCGAACAGCTCAGTTTCGCCATTCCAAGCCTGCAGAAGGTGCTGTTGCGCGATGTCTCGTTCAAGCTCGAGGCCGGCGAGGCCCTGGGCATCGTTGGTCCTTCCGGCGCCGGCAAGTCGACGCTTGCCCGTCACCTCGCCGGAATCATGCAGCCGAGTCGGGGCACGGTCAGGCTGGACGGCGCTGACATGACGCAATGGGGAAGGGAGGCGCTCGGCGACCATATTGGCTACCTCCCACAGGACATCGAGCTCTTTTCCGAAAGCGTGGCTGCCAATATCGGGCGCTTCAAAATCGATGTCGACCGCGAAGTGATCGAGGCGGCCCGGCTCGCCGGCGTGCATGAGATGATCATCCGCTTGCCGCAAGGCTATGAGACGCAGATCGGCGAAGGCGGCGCGGTGCTGTCGGGCGGTTACCGGCAGCGCATCGCGCTTGCCCGAGCTGTCTTCGGAACGCCAAACCTCATCGTTCTCGACGAGCCGAGTTCCAACCTTGACGCCGACGGTGATCGTGCGCTCGCGGAGTGCGCGCTGGAACTCAAGCGTCGTGGAAGCACGGTGATCATCGTGTCGCACAGGCCTTCGACGCTGGCCAATGTCGACAAGATCCTGCTCCTCAGGGACGGCGGGGTCGAGGCCTTCGGCATGAGGAACGAGATCGTGGCGCTGCTCAACCAGCGCGCCGCGCCGATTGCAGTGGCAACCCAATGACTGACATCGCGGCCACCTATCACAGCCTGTCCGGCGCCGAAGACGCGAGCGCCAACCCGGATTCGATCCGGGGCCCGGTCTTGGTCGGGCTGCTTATCATTCTTGTCTTCTTCGGTGTGTTCGGCGGCTGGGCGGCGATAGCACCGCTCAATGGCGCGGTGCTTGCCGACGCGGTGGTGAAAGTCGAGGGTAACCGCAAGAGCGTGCAGCACTTCGATGGTGGCACGGTGAAGGAAATCCGCGTCAAGGACGGCGATATCGTCAAAGCCGGCGATATGCTGGTCATGCTCGACGACACCCGCGCCCGCTCCGAGTTCAACCTCTATTCTCAACAATATGCGCTGCTGCGCGCAACGGATGCTCGTATCCGCGCCGAACTCGACGGCAGCGAGGCGGTCGCCTTCCCCAAGGATATTTCCGCCGAGCACCAAGGCTATCTGCAGGACGCGATGGCCAACCAGATCACCGACCTCGAGAGCCAGCGCGCCTCGATGGCTGGCGCAAAGCAGATCCTACAGAAGCGGATAGCCGAACTGGACGAGCAAATCGACGGCAAACAGGCACGCGTCGAGTCTTTTCGCGCGCAGCTCAAGTCCACGATCGACGAAAAGGCGGGCCTCAACAAATTGCTGAAGGCCGGGCTGACGACGCGCACGCGCATCCTGGAACTCGACCGTTCCGCCTCCGACCTGCAGGGCCTCATTGACCAGGCGCTTGGCGAAATTGCCGGCAACCGCCAGAGCAAGGCCGAGTTGGAAAGCCAGATCGCGCAGCTCACCAACGAACGGCGCGCAAAACTCTCGGCAATGCTGATCGACACGCAATCGAATCTCGCCGACCTGGTACCGAAGATGTTTGCCGCGCAGGCGACCGTGGACCGCGCCGAAGTGCGCGCTCCCTACGACGGCCAGGTGATGGATTTGACCATCTTCTCGACTGGCGCGGTCGTCTCCCCGGGCCAGACCATCCTCGACATCGTGCCGACCAGGAATTCGCTGATCGTCCAAACGCAGGTCCGGGTTGAGGACATATCCAGCCTGCGCGCCGACATGACGGCCGAGGTTCGCTTCACCTCCTACAAGCAGCGCACGACGCCCGTCATCCACGGCCGTGTCACCCACATCTCCGCGGACCGGATCACCGATCCCAAAACTGGCTTTCCTTACTATGTCGCCGACATTGCCGTAGATCAGCAGGAACTCGCCGCCGCACCGCAGATCCAGCTCTATCCAGGCATGCCGGCCTCCGTGATGATCGTGACCGAGAAACGCACGGCGCTGGACTACATTCTTGGACCACTGACGACGTCTTTGCACACAGCGTTCCGGCAGAAGTAGACAACGCGTCGTCAGACTGCATCCAGGTGGGCTTTGGCTGATGCGAATGTACGCTTTTTGGCCCGAGCATGCTGAAAGCCGATGTTCCGCTTATGATGCGGTGGACGGCTCTCCTCCCGCCCTGCGGTATGATCGTTGGGCCAGAAGCTGGAGGAGATCTATGATGGGCAACGTTACGACGATTGGTCTGGATATTGCGAAGTCAGTGTTTCAAATCCACGGGGTGGATGCGGCGAGTGAGGTTGTCGTTCGCAGGAAGCTGACGCGTGGGCGCGTGATGGCATTCTTCGAGAGCCTGCCACGTTGCCTGGTCGGTATCGAAGCCTGCAGCTCGTCGCATTATTGGGCTCGCGAGCTAATCGCACGTGGTCACGATGTGAGGTTACTGCCGGCACAATATGTGAAGCCTTATCTGAAGCGGCAGAAGAATGATGCCGCAGATGCAGAGGCGATCTGCGAGGCGGTCACTCGGCCGACCATGCGCTTCGTGCCTGTGAAATCACCCGAGCAGCAAAGTGTGATGATGCTACACCGGGTCCGGTTGATGCTCAACCGCCAGCGCACGCAGATATCGAACGCGTTGCGGGCACACCTATCCGAGTTCGGGATCGTAGCGCCGATCGGGCGGAATGGGATTGAGCAACTGCTCGTGGTCGTCAACGACGAGAACGAGACCAGGATACCAGCTGACGCGCGGCTATGCCTTCGCATGCTTGAGGCGCAGCTCAGGGTCGTGAAGAAACAGATCCTCGAAAACGATCGTAGGGTTCGGGCGAATGCGCGTGAGACCGAGCTTGGTCGCAGGTTGATGGAAATCCCAGGCGTCGGCCCGCTGCTGGCAAGTGCATTCGTGGCTACGGTCGCCGATGCGCATGCGTTCAAGTCGGGGCGCTGTCTATCGGCATGGATCGGACTCGTGCCGAAGCAGAACTCGAGCGGGGGGAAGGAGAGGCTCGGCAGTATCTCCAAGGCCGGCAATCGGTACTTGCGGCAGTTGCTCGTGGTGGGTGCGATGGCGGTCATCCGCTATGCCGAGCGCAACGGTACCAGGAGGCCATGGCTCGTGCAGTTGATGGCGCGGCGAACAGCCAAGGTTGCGGCGGTTGCGTTGGCCAACAAGACCGCCCGGATGGTCTGGGCACTGATGACGAACAGTGAGCGCTACAGGGAGCCGGTCATCGCATAGAACAAGATAAGGCGAGCGATCGCTGACGAGGTTGGAAAGGGCGGACAGGAGCTAATGCACAAAGCCGGTTGATACCGCCGGATCAGGAAAACCCACTGGGGCCGTGCACCTCGAGTGCGAGCTTACGATCGGGACCTGAGACGCGCGAATGGCATTATGGCCAGCGGCACATGATAGGCCGCACCTACAGGTCGGATACATGGCCGCACCAACCAGCAAAGGCAAAGCTCAAAGAATCCCTTGCCAACGGAGAGCCGTCCATACAGGGCCCCGTCGAGACCTTCGAGATTCTAGAACCTAAAATCGACTGCCGGAGCAAAGCGGGCGGCGCTACGATATTTGAAGTCTCCGCGCCGCCCGCCGCGCGTGCCAAACACCGCTACGTTCGCTGGCCCTTTTTCTCCTCATGCTGTTCCGCATTGAACGCCTGCTTTCCCCTCACAGCCCATAAGTCGCGCGAATGCTTGCCTTCATCGCTCTGCAGCTTGGCGGCGATCCAGAGCATCGCTCCGTAGATTACGGCGCGATCGTCGTTGGCCAACTCAACAATGCCTGCTTTAACAACGAGCCCGCCAAGCTCGATCAGATGTCGGGTCCGCTTGCGGCGCTCGACCTGCCAGGTGCGCATGTCATTGCGAGCCAGTGCCGCTTGCAGGCAATTGTGAGCTGCCCGGTTGCGCTGAAGCGCCACGAAGATTGCGCTGAGATGGCGGAGCAGTTCGCCGCGACCGGCTATCGAAAAACATCACCCCACGCTTGGCCCATGCCTCACGCTTTGCGGTGTCTGTCGTTTCGGCGATTGCGACCAGCGCGCCAGCCAGCTCGTCGGTGCTGAGTTGATCGGCGCCGGTGGCGATGACCAGTTCGCCAAGCTGCTGCACCTTTCGCGTTTTGAGTTCTCGCGCTTTTTCTTCCAGCGCCTTCAGATCTGCGTCGAAGTCCCGTGGTTTGCGCATGGCTGCCTCCATCGATTGGCGATGCGGCGATGATAGGCGAGCGACCGCCGGAAGGCTTCAGGGTTGCCGAGACAGCCCGGGACGGGCTGGTCCATCCCGAGAATTTTTCGAGGGAGGGCGCGCTTATACGTCGTGCCGACGTGCGCTTTGCCGTGCAAATGATCTGGTCGCGATGGCGATCTATCATCTTCACGTCAAGGTCATTGGCCGCAAGGCAGGGAGCAGCGCTGTGGCGTCGGCCGCCTACCGTTCGGCTTCGCGGCTGCATGACGAGCGGATCGAACGCACGCATGACTTCTCGGCCAAGCGCGGTGTCGTCCATTCCGAGGTGATGTTGCCGGAGGATGCACCGGAGGCCTGGCGCGACCGCGAGAGGCTGTGGAACGATGTCGAGGCGTTCGAGCTGCGCAAGGATGCGCAGCTGGCCCGCGAGGTGGAGTTTGCCCTCCCGCGTGAACTCAGCCAGGCGCAAGGCATCGAACTGGCGCGCGACTTTGTACAAGTCGAGTTTGTCAGCAAGGGCATGGTTGCCGATCTCAATGTGCACTGGGACAGGGCAGAGGATGGCAGCCCCAAGCCGCATGCTCATGTCATGCTGACCATGCGGTCCGTGGACGAAGATGGCTTTGGCGCAAAAGTGCGCGACTGGAATGCTACCCAGATGGTCGAACGCTGGCGCGAGCGATGGGCGGAGCTTGCCAATGAGCGCCTGGCCGAACTCGACATAGACGCCCGCATCGATCATCGCAGTCTGGAAGCACAGGGTATTGTCCTGGAGCCGCAAACCCAGATTGGCGCACCGGCTCAACGCATTCAGGGCGGTGGCACTGACGCCGCCGACATTGAAGCAGATCGCGCCCAGCTGCACCGCGAAATCGCGCGCAACAATGGCGCGCGCATCATCGCGGATCCGTCCGTGGCGCTGGTGGCAATCACGCATCAGCAGTCGACCTTCACCCGAAAGGACATGGCAAAATTCTCGCATCGCCACAGCGACGGGATGGAGCAGTTCAACGCGGTCATGGCAGCCATCGGCAACTCACCCGATCTGGTCGAACTCGGCAAGGACGGACGCGGCGAAGATCGGTTCACCACCCGGCAGATGATCGAGACCGAACAGTGCCTGCATCGCGCGGCGGAACGCATGGCCGGCGAGGAGCGTCACGCGGTGAGTGACGCACAGCGCGAGGCAGCTTTGGCACGGGCAGCACAACGCGGGCTTGTCCTGTCGGACGAGCAGACCGATGCACTGGATCACATCACCGATGGGCGCGGTCTTGGTGTCGTCGTCGGCTTTGCCGGAACGGGGAAGAGCGCCATGCTGGGCGTTGCACGCCAGGCATGGGCGGCAGCGGGCTATGAGGTTAAAGGCGCCGCACTCTCAGGCATTGCGGCCGAGAATCTGGAAGGCGGATCAGGCATCCCGTCTCGCACGATCGCCAGTATGGAACACGGTTGGGGACAGGGT
Organism: Mesorhizobium sp. M7A.F.Ca.CA.001.08.2.1; assembly: GCF_003998455.1. Taxonomy (NCBI): domain Bacteria; kingdom Pseudomonadati; phylum Pseudomonadota; class Alphaproteobacteria; order Hyphomicrobiales; family Phyllobacteriaceae; genus Mesorhizobium; species Mesorhizobium sp. M7A.F.Ca.CA.001.08.2.1. Next base: position 15,466 of record NZ_RZPW01000001.1, read on the forward strand.
CGCGATCTGCTCACTGCGCGCGACGTGCTCGTGATCGACGAGGCCGGCATGGTCGGCACGCGCCAGTTGGAGCGCGTGCTCTCCCATGCGGCGGACGTTGGGGCGAAGGTCGTCCTTGTTGGTGATCCCCAGCAGTTGCAGGCGATCGAAGCCGGTGCTGCATTCCGCTCGATTCACGAGCGTCATGGCGGCGTCGAAATCGGCCAGGTGCGCCGGCAGCGCGAGGACTGGCAACGCGATGCCACGCGCGATCTGGCGACCGGCAGGATCGGCGCCGCGATCAGTGCATACGACGCGCAAGGCATGGTGCATCAGGCCGCGACGCGCGATGACGCGCGAGCTGAACTCGTCGAGCGCTGGGATCGTGACAGGCAGGCGCATCCAGAGGCAAGCCGGATCATTCTCACACACACAAACGACGAGGTGCGCGCCCTAAACCAGGCAGCGCGCGAGCGCATGCGCATTGCCGGCGATCTCGGCGACGAAGTGCAAGTGACTGTCGAACGCGGCCCAAGAAACTTCGCAGGCGGCGACCGTGTCATGTTCCTGCGCAACGAGCGCGGGCTCGGCGTCAAGAACGGCACGCTTGGTGTGATCGAACAGGTCAGCACACAGAGCATGGCCGTGCGCACCGACGACGGCAGGTCGGTGCGCTTTGACCTGAAAAACTATGCCCTCATTGACCACGGCTATGCCGCGACCATCCACAAGGCTCAGGGCATGACAGTTGACCGCACCCATGTGCTTGCTACGCCAGGCATGGATGCACACGGGAGCTACGTCGCCCTGTCCCGCCATCGAGATGGCATGGATCTGCACTACGGCACCGATGACTTTGCCACACGCGACCGGCTGGTCCGTACGCTGTCACGCGACCGCTCCAAGGACATGGCATCCGACTATGAGCAAGCCGACCCGGCGCAAAGCTATGCCGAGAGGCACGGCATCACCTTCCGACAGCGTGTGGTCCAGATCGTGCGTCGCATCGTTCCGGAGAAGCTGCGCGACAGCATCGGCGGGTTACTCGACGGATTGCGCTCGCCTGGCGACGCCGAGCCCGGCCAGGAACGCGGGCGGCCGGGAAAGGAAGATATTGGAGCGCAGATCGGAGATGCGGGCCCAGCACCTGGAAGAGAGGCATCCGCCAAGGGAGCGCAGCGCGAAACGGATGCGCCGGTGGACGCGGAAGCTGCGTTGCGCCGCGCTCGCACGAAGGCGCTTGTGCGTCACGCGCGCGCTCTCGACGCTGTTATCGGCAGCGAAAATGCGGACTGGCAGGGCAGTCCCGAGCAGTTGCTCGAATTGAGGGATGCCCGCAGCGCGTTCGAGAAAGTTCGGCCGCATGGCTGGCGCGATGCCGAAGCGGCCTATGTCAAAAATCCCGAGCTGGTCCGTGAGGCGGGCGCCGGCCGCGTCAATCGCATTGTGCTTGCTCTCCAGCTAGAGACGGAAATCCGCACCGGCCTGGACACCGATCCCGGCCGCCGCGCCGACCGTTTCGTGGAACGTTGGCAAAAGCTCGACCGCAGGGGCCAGCATCAATACCAGGTCGGCGACATGTCCGGCTACAAGTCAACGCGGTCAGCCATGTCAGATATGGCCAAAAGCCTCGAACGCGATCCGCAGCTTGAATCCCTCCTTGCCAATCATAAGAAGGCGCTTGGCATCCAAGTCGAATCAGGCCGGCGTCTCGGCGCGGAACTCGCCTTCAATCACGGCATCGGACTCGGGAGGGCGCGCGGCATAGGGATCTGACCCATCCGATTTGCCGCCGATTCCACGTCACCTTACGATGCGGCGGCAATCCGTATTGCGCGGCCGCAGCACCCTGTTCTGTCTGACCACCAGATATCAGAAGCATCTAGCAAGAAGCAGGCCAGGCATGTCAGAACCCGACCGTATCATCCGCCTCACAACCGTCCTTTCCCGTACTGGGCTCTCCCGCTCCACCCTCTACCGCAAGATCGCTGAGGGCACATTTCCTGCGCAGATCAAGATCAGCGTCAACGGTGCCGGATGGCACGAATCCGATATCAACCTGTGGGTAGAGAATCCCGCATCTTGGAGGCCGAGGCGAGAAGGTGGTGGAATCCGATAAATCCCGATGCAAGAGATAGAAAAATGATAGCCGGAGTCGTTGCGATGCAATTTCCTGTGGAAAAGTGGAATCGAACCACAGGTAAAGCTTATAATTGGGTAATTTTGCGGGTATCGGCCATTATTTGCACTGAAGATTTATTAATAAATTCAAAAACATAGACTATCAGTTCGAATCCGCCTCTGGCACCATCACCCTCGCAAGGTGTTGACACAGCTGAAAAACCAGCAAAACTAACTGCTTAGGGCTACCCGAGTGCTACACACAGGTGTTACACATGGTCCTAGCTATGAGCCGTCCAACAAAACATCGTAAGACCGGCGTTTACTGGTTCCGAAAGCGGATGCCAGCCGATATCGCCTTGTTGACCGGCCGCCGAGAAGTCAACAAGACGCTCGGAACGAAGGACCCCGAAGAGGCAAAGCGAAAATTCGCGGAAGTCCTTGCGGAGTACGAACGTGAGTGGGCGCAGCTTCGGCTAGGAAACGGCTCGGTCAATGGAAGCAGCTGGGGTGGTCCTGCCCCTGCTGGTGCAGATTCCCTCACACCGCGCCTCATTACGGACCGTGAGGCGCATCTTCTTGCCACGGCGGTGCACGATGAGTGGCTTGCGAAATTCTACGACAATCCGAGTGAACAGCTCCACTGGCACACCGACCTGTACGAGGGCATGTGGGAAAAGTATCCGTTGCCATCAACTGATCCAGTCGCTGGAGTGGAAGGCATCGCTGATCCCATCCCGGGGACAATGCCAATTGAGAATGTCTTTTGGAAATCGATGAGGGCCAGATGCATTAGCAGGGCTGAGGCCATCCTAGCTGACAATGGCTACAGCGATGATCCTTGGAGCATTCACAAGACAGCACGAGCTGTTGGGGCTGCTCTGCAGCGAGCTAGCTTGACGCTACAAAGGCTCGAACGCGGGGAGTTTGAGCTAGGAGAGCAGCCCGGGCGCCTTCCTCGTTCGGCAAATACTCAGGCAGCAGACGGTCAGTCCTACAAGGCGACGGCTGGGAACTCCGACGCAGCGACGTTGACCGGCCTCGTTGACGGTTGGTGGAAGGAGAGCAAGGCAGCAGGCAGAAAACCGAGCACCTATGAAAGCTATAGAGACGCCTTTGCCTATCTTGCTCGTTTCTTGAAACACAACGACGCATCGACGGTCACGGCTAAGGATGTCATTGCCTTCAAAGATCACCGACTGAGCACACCCTCGCCGAAAACTGGAAAGATGATTTCCGCCAAAACGGTTAAGGATAGCAATCTGTCGGCTCTGAAAGTCGTCTTCGGCTGGGGGGTCGCCAACGGACTTGTCGCTCATAACCCGGCTGTCGGTGTGACCTTGAAGGTCGGAAAGCCTGCTCGCCATAGATCGAAGGGCTTTTCTGATGAAGAGGCGAAGACGATCCTTTCTGGCGCGCTATCTCATCAGCGAGGGCAGGAAAATCCGAAGACATTTGCGGCGAAGCGTTGGGTACCATGGTTGTGTGCATTCACAGGAGCTCGCGTAGGCGAATTGGCCCAGTTGCGGAAGCAGGATGTATCCCTGCGCGGCGACTTCTGGGTCATTCGCATCACCCCTGAGGCCGGAACAGTTAAGACTAATGAAGCCCGCGAGGTACCTCTCCATCAGCAGGTGATAGACCTTGGATTCCCTGCTTTTGTACAAGAGGCTACAAGCGGCCACCTCTTCTTGAACGTCGATTCGTCTGAAAACGTCCGAGGGGCTCTGCGAGGCTTGAAGAACCGGCTCGCCGAGTTTGGGCGGACCTTCGTGCCAGACCCAAATGTGGCGCCGAACCACGGCTGGCGGCACCGCTTCAAAACAATTGGCATGGAAGCCGGTATTCCTCCGCGCATCCTCGACGCAATCCAAGGTCAGGCAGCTCGGACGGTTGCCGACACTTACGGCGAGGTCACACTCAAAACGATGGCCGAGCAGCTTGCCAAGCTACCCTTCTACTCACTTGTTGACGCAAATCAGAATTTAGCGTCGCGGCCACAGTGATAAGCCATTTTCTTTCTGGTGTAGTTTGACGCGCGTTCGCTCCCCTTGTGGGCCACTTCCAGCAGCTTTGCGCATTCCGTCGGCGGTGTGACGGGACCAAGCAATTGCAATTTACCTTGTAGCCACCCTTGCGAATAACCAAGTGACTGCCTATTTCCCCAACTAGACGAATGGCAGCAGCCATCGGCCGAGCGCCGAGTTCTCCTTTGGAGAGCCAAGAAGCTCACGGACTTCGCCGCAGATTTTGCGGTTCAGCTCGGCCAAATCACCACAGATCAATCTGGGGTCGGTGCTGCTGGATTCGTTGTTTTTCCATCTCCATCGATCCCGCTTTTTGCGGAGTAGAAAAATGCCTTGCGATCTAGCTTGTGCAATCTTGGACGCTGTCGCGTTGTCCAAGGAATTTACGGTCGTGAACGCCGGAGGTGCGCAATGAGCGCCAAAGGAAATTCACCAGAACGGAAGCTACCGGTTGCGCTCGAATCAAAAGATAGGTGCCCACCAATCGAAGACTTGCTGAACAACCAAGGTGCCATCAACGGCGCATTGGACACCCTAAGCAACAGCCTCGCTACTCTAGCAACGCAGTATCGCCAGCATTATCGCGAATACCTCGCCGATGGCTATTATTTGGCGTCGGTCATGCGCAAAGATCCCGACACTTGGAGCGATTTCTGTCATAGGCTCGATTGGAACGATGTCGCCGATCGACCCAAAATCAATGAGCCCGAGAGGGCTCTGGAGTACGTGCTCCGCATAGTCTGCGGCCTTGGAAGCAGAACCGGACGACAAAAGGCTTCAAAGCTGAAGTTTGCGCTGCTTGACGCGTGGGAGGCCGAGATTCCACACAGCGAAATACCCGACTGGCTAAAGCAGCGAGGAGGCATCGAGAAGGCTTACAGGGCTAGGCGAGCACGGTTACCCGCCGCAAGGTCAAAGCCAGCCACCGCCAAAGAGCACACGGCTGGCGTGACACCTCATGTCGACGGAAGCGCTCCATATTTGGCTCTCCAGATCTTGGCGAGCGAGGAGCATCTCGCACAAATAAACAAGATCGGGCTTTCGTCTTTTGCTACGCTCTCAGTTCGGCGTTCAGATGGCGACCCCTCCAAATTCGAGATCAGCCTCGTTAAAAAGGGCGGCCCGTATCTTCGCTGGGTCGGGCCTCTGGGGTCAGTTGTAGCACCAAAAAACGTGACAGCACCCACCAACGTGCCAACGCCCATTAGACACTGAAAACGCCGTACCCCACCACCACCTCAATCGTCGAGTGCACAAACCCGTCTTGTGACGCACCATGTGCACTCGACATCACCCCCCATCATGAGATCCATCATGGCTTCCGAACCCATCGTGAAATGGAAGACTTTCGTATCCGCCCATCAACAATTCGACGAAAAAGTGAAGAGATATGCGCTCGGCAAACGAGGGCGTGAGGGCGAGTTCGCTTTGGACGAAGCTATGAGGGAAAACCTCGCAGATCGTTCATCGCTGTCGCTTAAAGCGACAAATTGCCGGGCCAGAATCGAATTCTGCCGTGCCGCCCGCAACGTCATGAAGGCCACAACTAAGCCAATGCCTGAAAGGCCAGCCTACTTTCTGACGCTATCGCCGATCGATTTCGTAACCACCGCTGCCGAAGCAGAGACATACGACTGGTCGGTTCTCCAAGTGTGGGCGGATAAGGTGCTCAAGGGATTTTGCTACTTCGGCATCGTCGATGCAGCTCCGTATGCCAATACCCCAACAGGACGGGAGAAGGTTGTATCGTGGCATATCCACGCCATTGTGTGGGGCGCGAGCCGTGATGAAATGGAGGCGTTTAAGGACTCAGTGAATGAACGGTACGGATCGCTCTTGCCAAATCGCGAGGCAGCGCATGTCCGTGTTCGTAGTAGCTGGAAGGGCCTTCGTCAGAGCCTCATCTACATGCTGAAGGCCCCGCTCAAGACATACCGCGTCTACGCCATCAAAAGCTCCGACAAGCGGCCCACCGGGGAATACCAACAAAAGAAAGATTGGCATAGGTCGGGTGAAGCTGCTGCCGTTTGCCGGTTTATGCACGGCGCGGAGATCGACAAGCTATGCGTCGCCGGACTAGGCGGTCGGGAAGTTTTGGAGCGCACTACGGCTCGGTCCATTTCGACCATCGTTCGGCAGGACGTTGACCGGCTTCATGCCTTGATCCGGGCCGTTGCCTGAGACCGTTTCTTATCCAACTTGGACGCTGCTATGGCGCGAGGAGCCACTTTGGGAACAGTTCGGCGCCAAGTCTCGGAACTCTGAGCAGCAGTCAGCTGCCGTCCTCAAAACGCTTGAGCTTCTCCAGCACGAAATCATTGGGCCGAACCAAAAAGGGAATTTCGTTTGCAGTAGCGCGTCCTTTGAGGACCTCAGCGAAAGCGGTGGCTTGTGCAATTTGCTCACCATCACACGCATCGCGGGGAAGCACGGTACGGCAATCAAAGAATGAACTGGCGAGATCACCTTGGCCTCCTACTTTCGTCGACCCGGTTGCAATCAGATCATCGTTGAGGGCAATGTTGATCTCGGCTTTCCGTAGCCGTGTCTCGGTGGCGGCGAATAGGCCAGCTTTCCCACACACCCTTAGGAATCCGATACCATCTTTGATCTCAACGTCATCACGCGCGCGTTCACGAAGGCGACCTAAGGCATGGGCGGAAGCGTGTGCGACAAGGACCCCAAGCCTGACATCGGTGCCGGACCGCCCAATCTTGAGATAATGACACTGAATGGTGACGCCGGTTTCTAGGCCGGTGAGTGCTTCCATTGGATGGTCGTCGGCTAGCAGCGTGGTAAACATAATTTCGCAGGCTCTTTTGCCAGCAAAGAGGGTGATGTCGACAAAAGCTCCCTTGTCGGCTTCGGGTATGGACTTGAGGCGGTCTCCTACAGCTTGCAGCAAGGCCACACGTTTAACTGGAGACCCCTCTAAATTTAGACTACCGGCCAACCATTTCACTGCTGGCCACCACTCCTTTTCGTTACCATTCGAAATTGCTACGGCGCCGATTAACTCGCGTCGCTTTATCTCTCGCCCAACCTGACGAGCGAAAATGCGGCCTTCCGTTGTGATAGATTTGGCCATAGATGCCCCTAAGCCGATGCGAACAACCGCTCCCGGAGATACCACGCGACGGCGTTCAACACGTTGCCTTCCCAAAACCATTCGACGGTATAGGGTCGAGAGACCTGCCCCAAAGCGGACCAAGCGTTTTCATTGGCCGCAGAACGCGAACTGTTTGATCGTATACGTGGTCTCAGAAACCTTCGTCAGGTTTCCCGACCCGACATCGTAGAAGCGCCGGACGCACGTGTCGTACTTGTCATTGCTGGTGTCCATCCAATCCGCTTGCAGGAGAGTGCTGTCGATACCGTAGCGGAGTTGAAGCTGATAGTTGTCCTCGCCGCCGAGTGGAAAATCGACCACCCTGCCATCACGGCCATCGATCAGAAACGCGAAAATGCACGACGTGCCACAGCCAATTTCGATCATTGTAAAGTGGCCGCCGTAGTTCGGGCCGGACTTCATACCGTTCCGAATCCTCGTCTTGAATTGGGCAGCGGAGCCCGCAAATTTTGGCAGGGCTGACTTCCCTTTGAGATACATTTTTGTGGGATAGTCGCCGAATTTGGGTTGCCGCTGCCGGTGGGACCGCGAGGAAAATGGCGGCCAATAACGCTGAAATCAGTTTCATCATGCTGCCCAAATCCCCTTACGGAACGGCAATGCCTCCGGTCACTAAACCTGTCAAGAGTTTCCTACACCCGGTTTTAACTGAGACCTCTCACTATTCCGCGTAGACTTGCGATGCTTTCGAGGGAACTACCCTGCCACCTGCTAATTACAATCGGGGAATTTTGATCTGAACGTGCCATCCAGTAGCTGGTCCATGATCCGGCAGCAGGTTTTGCACCGTGACGGCTATTGCTGTGTGTCCTGCGGCATCAGGCTCAAGTCGGCGGATGCCGACGTTCACCATTTGCTCCCTCGCTCGATGGGCGGAACCGACGAGATGTCGAACTTGGTCACGCTCTGCGACGGCTGTCACGCGCGCCATCACCCAAACTTGGCTGGTGGTCTGGCAAGACGGGCGATTGAGAGATGGGCCGTGAGGCTCGCGAGATGGGTGGACCGCGAAGGAGTGGTGACCGAAGCCACAGGTAACTTCGGACCTGCTCTACGCCTGTTTGGGCTGCAGCGATTTCGTCACGGTCAGTTGCCGATCATATTGGCGGCGCTTTCGGGAAAATCCGTGTTAGTCGTCAGTCCCACAGGTTCCGGCAAAACCCTATGTTTTCAGCTTCCCGCGGTGCTTAGGCGTGGCGTCGCCCTTGTTGTTTCTCCCTTGAAGGCGCTGATGTCCGAACAGGTGTCCGACCTTCTAGCCAAGAAAATACCGGCAACGTTCATCAACAGTGATCTCAGCCGCGAAGAGAAGGAGACCCGCTTTTCTCTGCTTGGCCTCAAGGCCATAAAGCTCCTCTATGTTGCGCCGGAGCGGTTTTTTGTTCGTAGCGACGCCGAGCGCAACCAGCTTAAGCGGAGCGAACCGTCCTTTTTGATCATAGACGAGGCCCATTGCGTTGACCGCTGGGGTGAGGACTTTCGCCCCGAGTACGGGCGCTTACGCGAGGTTCGGGAAAAGCTCGGTGCTCCCCCAGTCTTGGCTTTCACAGCTACTGCTGGAAAGGAAATGCAGGACCGGATTCTCGCCTCGCTTGGCATCCCGGATGCAAAGGTGTTCGTCCGCGATGTGGATAGGCCAAACATCGCGATGTTGCGACGGCATTGCCGATCTGAACAACGGGCGCAGGAAATAGCATCCATGCTGGCGCTGCCCCAGTTGAAGGGGCAGAAGGCAATGATTTTCGTCCCTACGGTAAAAGTGGGTGACGAACTGCGGACTGCTTTGTCGGCGATGGGGTTGGACATCCCATTCTATCATTCCAAGCTGGGAACTGCATGGGAGAGGCAGGAACTCGTGAAGCGCTTCTTGGGGCAGAGCCGCCCAGTGGTCGATCAGATTGTCTGCACCAACGCCTTTGGCATGGGCCTCGACGTTCCTAACGTGCGGCTGGTGGTGCACTGGCAACAATCAGCATCTGTTGAAGACCTGTTGCAGGAGTTTGGCCGCGCTGGAAGAGATGGGAAGCCGTCGGTCTCGGTCATGTTCCACGACGGTAAAGGTCGAGGTGATACGGGACGCCTCAAATTCATGGCCGAGATGACTGTCTCGAATGCACCGGGGGATGAGCACCAAAAAGCGGTCATGCTGGAGCAGCGGACCCGGAACATCGATCAAGTGGCCGGGATGCTCCGCTCGACTTCTTGTCTTCGTAAGTCGATCCGCAACTATTTCGGCGATAGCGAGGCACGGCACAAACTGAGCCTTGCAGAGCGGATCCTTGAATGGGTTTTTGGAACACGTGCGCCGAGAACCCACCACACCGCTTGCTGCGATAGCTGCGACTCCGCAACAATCAAAAAGCACGGCGCGATAGCTTATGTTGCGCGGGTCATGGGAGCTGAATTCTCGCGTTCAGGGCGAAAATGACGATCGATTGCGCTCAGAAGACGGAACCCGGCAACTCCCGCAATACAGTATTTGGTGGAACATTGTTGATATCTTAAGCACGTCTCCACAATCGGTACTTGTCCGGCTTGGCCCGTTTTGCTAATGAGTCCGTACAAACGGGGGTTTGGATAATGTCGAAGCGCAATTTTCTGTCACCAATGGCCTTGTCGGCCACGATGATTCTCGGCGGCCAAGTTCAGGCTGCAGTCCTTGTCGAATCGGCAAATCAGCCTTCGGCCAAGCTCGCTGAAGCTGGCACTGTTCCGGCGGACCTCGGCTACGGTGAGGTGCTCGACCGCTCAAATGGTACGGACGTTATCATGGCGTACCACACCAGCCATTCGAGCCATGCTAGTCACGGGTCTCACTGCTCTGGCTACAGCTATTGTTGATGGCGGACACTTCTCGCGATAGCGAGCTCGTCCAGACTGCCCAAGTCAAGTTTGATCTGTCAGTCTTCAGCCTCGACTGTGTGAAGCGCGCAGCGTATCGGGTAACTGGAAACGCTGCGGTTGAGATCACGATCGAAGGCGGCTTCGCAGTATGCACGATCAACTTCAGTAAGGCGGCCGCGCGAGCTGCGGCCGACGCAGCGATAGAAAGGCTGCGGCTAGAGGTCTTGGATCAGGACCTGCGTAGCAGCATCGCCGCCGAAACCGCCACGGTTAGAAACGCTATACTGGCGCTGGCGTTTTCCAGATCGGGCCTACAGTCCGATGACTAAGTTTGCTCCGGCAACTGAGTTCCAACGACCGTTGGACGACACATACCAGCTCGCGTACTTCCGTTTTTCCCAGTTGGATGACGAGCGGTATATGCTGACCAACCAAGCGGGCGAATATCTGGTATTGCCGCGCGCCGTGCTGGCTTCGTTTGTCAAGCACGAGCTTCCCAGCACACACCCCGCTTACTCCCGCCTGCGCAGCAGGCAGTTCCTCTTTGATGCATCCTCCAATATCGGCAAGGAGCTGCTGGCGCTTAAGGTTCGGACCAAGGCAAAGAGGCTGGAGAACTTCACATCGCTTCATATAATGGTCGTGTCTTTGCGGTGCGAGCACTCCTGCCCTTACTGTCAGGTATCCCGTCAAAGCGAAGATCGTTCAGCCTTCGATATGTCAGAGGAGACTGCCGAGAAGGCGTTGGCGCTCATTTTCCAGTCTCCAAGTCCGGCTATCAAGATCGAGTTCCAAGGCGGCGAGCCGCTTCTGAATTTCCCGTTGATCCAACACGTCGTGCATCGGGCTGAAGCGATCAACAAGGTCGCCGGGCGGTCGCTGCAATTCGTTATCACGACGAACCTCGCTGTCGTTACGGACGAAATCTTGGAGTTTTGCTGCGAGCACAGCGTCCTAATTTCTACGTCGCTTGATGGTCCGGCCATTCTTCACAATGCCAGTCGACCACGCCCGGGAAAGAACAGCTATGAATTGGCTGTGGCAGGTATCCACAAGGCCAGACTGGCTCTCGGCCATGGACGCGTCAGCGCACTTATGACGACGACCAAAGCCAGCCTTCCACTGGTGCGCGAGATCATTGACGAATACGTGCGGCTAGATTTCCCCGGAATATTCCTTCGGCCGCTTTCTCCTTACGGCTTCGCGGTCAAGACGAAATCGTACGCTGCCTATGACGTGGACCACTGGCTCGACTTCTACTTCGACGGGCTGAATTACATCCTCGAACTGAATCGGAAAGGCATTCCTTTCAAGGAGTTTTACGCGGCCACCATCCTTACAAAAATGCTCACGCCTTTCGAGCCGGGATATGTGGACCTGATGAGCCCGGCAGGCATCGGTATCTCCGCCGTTGTCTATAACTATGACGCCAGCGTCTACGCATCCGACGAAGCGCGCATGTTGGCTGAGATGGGCGACAAGACATTTCTGCTCGGGAACGTCCACGAAAACACGTATGCGGAGATTTTCGGGTCTGACGCTCTCCTCGATCCTATCGAGCAGTCTTTTGCAGGCTCCGTACCGATGTGCGCCGACTGCGCTTACGAACCGTTCTGTGGCTCCGATCCGGTGTTCCACACCGCAACGCAGGGCGACTTTGTTGGCCTCAAAACGCGGTCGGGATTCTGCAATCGCAACATGTCGATCTTCAAGAGGCTGATCGACCTTATGGAGAGGGACGTTACCGCCCGAGAACTCTTTCTAAGTTGGGCGAATTAGGATGTTGCGACTGAGTGGCTTCGCTGCGTCAGCAAGCGTCGGTGATTTCTCACAGCGAGTGGCACTTAGGCTCGTGACGGGCCAAGCTGATCAAGCGCCCAACCCGGAGCATGATGCGTATCTTTTCAAGGGGCAGGCGTTACATCCTGAATGCCAGTGGGTTGTCACCTTTGAGGAGCACCGGCCGGAGGCTGAGCGACTGTTTTCAGACCGACGACTAGTCGTTCTGCCCCACGAATTCGACTACCTCAGCGAGGGAGACGTTATCCGCTTTGTCCCGGATCGGAAGGCAGTGCGTGTCCTGTTCAGAAAGGGTGCCAACGCGAACTATTTCCTCGTAACGGAGCGGTGCAACCACCTGTGCTTGATGTGCTCCCAGCCACCCAAAGACGTTGACGATCGCTGGTTGGCGCGGGAGATTTTGGATGTGCTGCCCTTGCTGCCCGCAACGACCCCGTTTCTCGGGATCACTGGCGGTGAGCCGACGCTGGTGGGTGAGGACTTTTTTGACATTTTGTCATCAGCTCGTGACCACCTTCCTTCTACGCCGGTTCATATTCTTTCCAATGGCCGGACATTTAAGGACAAGGCCTTCTCGCATCGCTATCAAGCAATCGGGCATCCTCGTCTTTCCGTTGGCATACCGATCTACTCAGCGGACCCGGAAGTGCACGACTATGTGGTTCAATCCAAAGGCGCTTTCGATGAGACCATCCGCGGGATCATGAACCTGAAGTCCGTCGGGGCTGAGGTTGAGATACGAGTTGTCGTTCACAAGCAGACCTATGAAGGTCTCGCCGACCTGTCAGATTTCATTTTTAGAAACCTCACCTTCGTAGACCACGTGACGTTCATGGGGCTGGAGATCACTGGCTTCACAAGGGCAAATATGGATAAGCTCTGGATAGACCCGTACGACTATCGAAGTGAGTTGCGGGCGGCTGTGCAATATCTGGCTGCGGCTAGGATCAATGTTTCAGTCTACAATCACCAGCTCTGTCTTCTTGATGGCTCCATCCATCAGTACGCAAAACGCTCGATCAGCGATTGGAAAAATGAATACGCCGATGAGTGCAGAGGTTGCTCCCTACGCAATAAGTGTGGCGGCTTCTTTTCATCCAGCAGCCTCGCAAAGAGCTCTCACATCGCGGCGTTCCAATAATAGAACACCGATGTGCATCGGGACTTTCACGAAACCCGATTCAAAAGCTAAGGCCGTCCAATGCGAAGCTACTTGAGAAACTTTCTCGCGCTAATTGTCATCCTCAGCTTCACGACAGCGTCAATCGCAGATGATTTCAATGCCATTCTATTCGGTCATTCAGTCGAAATTTACGGCGAGGCCGAGGAGACGATGCACCTTGATGGAAAGCCGACCATTACAGACGGTAGACTCACAATCGACGAAATCACAATTGTGAACGGAATTCCAACATTGGTCGGCAACAGCCTGTCCGGCGGCAACGCTTGCGAAGGCTCACCCTTCATTGTTTCGTTCCCCCCTAGCGGCCAGCCTCGCATTGACGGGCCGATCGAGGGAGCCGACTGCGCCTTGGTAACCCGCAAGGTTGAAGACACTGCGATTACTTTTTCCACAGCTCCAAGTGCCGGAAGGGTAGGCAAGATATGGGTCTGGACGCCCTCCGCTGGCCTTGCTGAGCAGGCGTCCGTTGAAATGCAGCCTGATTTGACTAAGGGCTTCGCGACCTTGCGAGAGCGCACTGTCAAACACCCGTCTGACCTTTTCAGCTACGGGGAAATTAGCAGTGCCATCAGCGACCTCCTCGGCCCCGACCTCGGTGCCTACCGGGAAACGCTTGATGGGACGGGCTCCGGCAAATTCGTCGGCGACGACTATGTAGGAACGGCTTGCACCCCGCATATGTGCGGCCTTCAGGAGGCATTGGTTTTCGTGTCCGCAAAAGAACATCGCGTCTACGCGGCGTGGAAACCGGATCAAAAGAAGATAGAAGTCCGGCCGCCTCTAGATGATTGGCCGGACAAGGCTCGGGTCGAACTGGCAACGTGGGCGCGAAAATGGATGTAGCTCGGATTTGAGGTGATAATCTTGCAGCTGAGATATCCGTTAGCCTTTACAATCGCGGCCTGCGTCGTTTGCGGTCCGGTATTGGCCCAATCAGCCATGGAACACCACCTCTGGCAAGATAAGCGTAAATTCGATCCCTATAGTCGTACGGCAGAGTCAATCACCGGAACGATACGGCTCTCGGGAAATCCAGATTTCGCCATCCCGGGCAGCAAGCTGGCGATCACATTCGGAAACGGCAAAAAAGTTGGTCTGACCTCGGTGGGCGCATCTTGGCGTCAGTGGGACGAAACGGGCGATAAAAAAGCGACCGCGGAAGTTTTCAAATTGTCGCGGGATCCGGGTGCTCTTAGAAACGGCAACACGCTTTGCGGTGATCCGAAATCTGACCCAGCCCAGTACGTCGTGTTTTTCGAAAGATCGTCGTCTGGTGGTCCCCTGCTGCTTGGGATGGCGGTCTTTGGATCGAAAGACACTCCGCACGACATCAATAGCCCAAACCTCTGCGGCACTTTCAATTATTCTACAGACTGAACCGGCCGTCTGGCCGATTGGGGCCGCTGCGAGTGATTAGAGTGCTTTGGAGTATCATTGGGGACGACTATGAAGTTTTTCAGGTACGTATCTGCAGTCTTGGCCATCGCTATCTCCGCTTCAGCAGGATGGGCCGATGACCACGATCCCATCTACTACGGAAGTCGGGCCGGTATGCAGCTTACCACAGTGTCGACGGAAGGCATCGGCACGGCAAACGCCAAGATTCACGTACGGCACACGCCCAAGGATGCCAAAGCCTTCTGTGTCCAATATAACTCGGACTACTCGATGGCTTGCGTCAAGCAGACAATGGCTTTGGTCAAAATCGACGATTATGTGACCGGTAATTGCGTCAAACGGACTTGGTTGGATCTATCGAACGAAAAGTTCGCGTTCCTCGGCCCCGCCAAGAAGTCAGACGAAATGATCGCCGATTACGCTATAAAGCGCGTCAAAACTGGCGAGATTCTCGACGGCACAACGGCTTCGGGATACTGGGTCGAGCTCGGCATTTTCCAGCACCTCTGTCCCGGAATTGCGAAGTAACATGCGTTGGAGGCTTTGCGCGTCGCTTTCGCTCGGCATCTTTCTCGGTCTAGCCGGGATGGTGCAAGCTGCCGAGGTGAGGTTTGTCGGGAAGGTCGAGCACAAAGGAAGTGAGGCGGTAGGTTTTCGACTTGAAGGCGAGATCAATGATACTGACTCCGCTAGCGTCAAGGTCGCATTGGCGAAAGCCGGGATCTCAAATGATGGCGAGGTCTGGCCAAGAATTGTCGTCGAACTCAACAGCTCGGGTGGATCTTATCAGGCTGGGCTCGACTTAGCGCTGCTCTTCCGCAGGTTAGGGCTGGCGACAGTTGTCAAATCTGGAGACCATTGTTTTTCCGCCTGTGCGCTGGCTTTCCTTGGCGGCACTCAGCGGGCAACGGATCCGACACCAGCCCCCGAGGATGGACCTATCCCGGACCAGCTTCCGGATCGTTCAATCGCACGTGACGCCTTGCTTGGTTTCCACGCTCCGTATCTCGCCCTGAGCGGGTCTTCATACACTGCTGACAACGTCTCAGAGGCGTATACCGCTGCTGTCTTGGGAATTTCGCGGTTTATAGCCACTGCCGACCATTTGTATGTGTCTACCGCCGAATTGCCGAAACTTCTCAAACCGACACGAGATGACCTCTATATGGCGGACAACGTTGATGCGGTCAGATTTCTAGGAATCGACTACATCGACTATGCCCTGCAGATTCGCGACCTTAAGGGCATTACACCATCGATGATCCTGAACGCCTGCGTAAATCGATACTACCATCTCCGAGGGCGAAGCAGCCTCGCCGGGTACGGAATGGCAGCCTCTGTCAGAGAAGAATTTGTCGAAGGCTCGAAACTCCTTGAGAATGGTGAGGAGAAGGAGGTCTTCGGCGTCCGGCGCATCAAGTACGGCGAGCGTTCAACAAATGTGGTGTTCACACCGATAGCGAAAACCGACGATGGTAGAAGTTTTGTCTGGTGCCTGTTTGGTCCCGTCGGATCTGATGCCACAACGATCTACAAGCCCGCCGGAACGGTTGAGGAGCTGTTTGCAGAACTGAGGAACGGAAGCGGGCAATGGTGGGAGTTCTCCAGCTCGCAAACAACTATGAAAATTGGTCATACCGACCCGATTGAAACAATGATGCGGGTCCTCGACATGGTACCGCCCGAGACAAAACTAAATGACGTTGGCAAGATTGTGGGGCAGTACCAAGCAGATGAAATGAATATCCCGTCGCCATAAACAGCGGCAAATGATAGCAATCTTTTCAACCTGCAGGGGCCGGTCAATAGGAGCGGGCCAATAACGTTCCGACATTACGTATACCAGATAATTACGAGCCGACTCAACACTTCGACCGAGTAGTCAAAGAGGCCTTTTCCTTTCGGTTGACAGGTGCTCTTTAACGACCACACCCAACAAAGCAGGAAACCTGTAATATTGGCTCGGAGAGTGCTACACAACGGAGATTCGCATGTGGGAGCAGGATAGGCATGGGTGAGACTGCGGGTATAGCGCAAATTGCAGAGATAATTTCCGACCAGATTTTTGCCGAGTTTCTCTGGACAAAAATTGGACCAGTCAACGTTGATTTCAAATGCGATAATTACGAGAGCCACAAGGTAGCTACGCATCCAACCGATGTCGTCTTTTATTACGATGAGCCTTACGACGACGTTACAACCTATGTTCAATGCGATCTCAAGAGCTACGCTGCCGCTTCGATCGGGCGGTCACAAATCGAGAAAGCCATTGTTAGCCTTTCCGCTCAGGTCGCTTGCGCAGAGATAAGCGCCGAGTGGCAAGAGCGATATGTGCACAAGCACAAGGACTTCTCAGTCTCAGGTCTCCTATTCATCTACAATCATGACGGAGGGTACGATCGGACATTTAGTGATAACCTTGAGAAATTGGACTTTGACGACCTACACACTCCCAAGAATGGAAAATTGGTCGTTCTTGGTCCCGCCGAAATTCATTGGCTCAATAATGTCAGCCAAGAAATACTACGAATGAGAGGGAGATCAGGGGCGGCGCGACTACCAGATCGAGGAGCTTGCTCTTTTTTTTACCCGCAGACGGTGCGCCGTGCACAGCTCCGCGGAAAACAGCGATGCGCCGCGTCGTTGGAAATGCTTACCGGCCCGTGGATTATTTTGCAATATGACGGAAACAGCGAGAGAAAAGCGGGGTTGGTGGTGTTTTACAGACCACCCGGTGAAACGGTTGATGAATTCCTCTACCTATTGGATTATATGCGCCAGCATGGATTGTTTGACCTTGAGCGTCAAATATTCATTCGCTCTATAGACAAAGCGGGCACGTCGCTACAAAATTTTCAAAAGGCACGGCTTCATTATATAGAAGCTATGGGCGCGACCGATGAAGGGAAGAATAGCCTATTGGACGTCTTAAATAACATACGATTCGAGCTGATAAACAATGTAATATCGACATTCTCCGAGATCCAGATAGGAATGTCATATGACGGATAAATTGCCTTTTTTGGCAGCTACAGACAAAGATATATTTGACTTGCTCATGTCATCTAAGGGGAGAATGAGCGAAGGTGTGCTACGTGGAATCGCGCTAACCCGAGGAATTATCTATTCTCCCAAAACTGACCGAGAGCGGCTTGCCAGTGATATTTCCATCCTGCCTCATGATTTTGCCTCGTTGACCAAACTGATCGAGAGACGCGAATATCAGAATAGAAACGAGAAGAGGGCTTACGTGGACGTGCTTGTGTCTCTTACTCATGACGAGATTAGTGAAGTCGTGCGAAGTTATAAGGAAGAGTTTGCAGGTGAGGATGAGTTGACCACTCAGCAACGGAGATTGAGAGAAGTCCAGCTGAATGTCGCATACGATGAAATAGACTATTCGAAGACAAGATTAATACAGAGGCAACGAAGAGACGCAAACATCGAGTTTATCTTGGAGAGTGATCGAACTACGATAAGGATGCCTGCAACGGAAAAGGCGAGAGGTGTCGTTGATCGATTGATTAAAAAGATTAGTCAACTTAAGCTTCAGTCTCTTACACCTAAGGATTTGTCACTGGATGGATTGACGGCGGATCAACGGACTACTTTTTTTATGAGTATGCTTCGAAATATTCCCGGATACCAGTTGCAGACGGTCGTTAGCATAAAATGCGCATCGGGCGACGATGACGTCGGCGAAGACCTTGAGATGGATATCGAAGAGAAGGAGCGCGCGGTCGAGAGCGAAATCGTCGGCAAAATAAACAGCGTCGCTCTAAGCGGTATGAACCTCTTGCAGTCTGAGGAATATCAGTCGCTCAAAAAGAATGGGTTTTTCATCACAGCGGTAACTTGGAGGGCGCTTCAAACAGAGAGGCCTAATGATCTCATGCAGTTCGACGTTTCATTTGACGAGCCTCGCCAAGGCAAAGGTTTTAAATTTGGGGTCAGGATCGCTCGGCGACTGACTGACGGAACTCCCACTTCCGACTTCAAACCCCTTGACCCAAATAGGCAGCCCGCGCTTTGGAGTCTGGTGGAGCGCACATCGGCAAACGCACTCGATGAGATTATTGCTTCAGGAGCTCCCGTTCAAGAACCCGCTGAAAGAGTGACAGCGGCATGACCCGGCGTAGATGGCTCCGTGTCCGCTGGCCTTTCGATATGAGAACATTGGCGGAGAGGCTGAGAGCAATACCCTTCACGGCTGCAACACAAAACGGCTTCATTTTGGATCGGGTGCGGCCCAACTCTTTGGAGGGGCGGTTTATCGAGCGCCAAGATATCAGTCAGATTGTGGAGAGTCCCTTAGGAGAGAAAGTTGTTTATGAAAGAACCGAGTTTCGGGGCATTGGCTTCGCGGTTAACCCATCATATTCGGACCTCGAAATCATAAATCCGCCTAGGAGCATGAGTTTATTTTTGTCGCGCCTTGGGGAAGCTTGCAATTTCGAAGTGTCTGTCAGCGAAATTAAGGTAGATGTTATTAGATGGTGCGAGCTTTTCTCGAAGGAGACAAACAGGGACATAAAAATAGTTAGCTGCCAGATGCGAGATATCAAGCTCACTGAAAGTGTTATGGCAACGGCGATTTTAAGAGGTGCCAATGACGTTCGTCTAGCTGCTGATAAATTGACGAATGGCGCTTCATATACGAACGACAAAATAAGAGTTCAGATTGAGGGCTCACCGATTAACACCCTCATCCTTACCAGACAGGGTTCGGCGAGCATTGATAAGAGCGCGTCTGAACCCCTGCTCGAAGCACTGCGGAGATCCCTACGCTATTCATTAGATTGAGAAGGTTTGACAGGCCCATAGGTGACTGAACACCGCTTCAACGAACGGACGCTGTTCGGCCAGCACCGCCCATATGCGCAAGTCAACCACGAGAGACGAGAACATGTCACTTT
Organism: Mesorhizobium sp. M7A.F.Ca.CA.001.08.2.1; assembly: GCF_003998455.1. Classification (NCBI taxonomy): domain Bacteria; kingdom Pseudomonadati; phylum Pseudomonadota; class Alphaproteobacteria; order Hyphomicrobiales; family Phyllobacteriaceae; genus Mesorhizobium; species Mesorhizobium sp. M7A.F.Ca.CA.001.08.2.1. The sequence continues at coordinate 34,864 of NZ_RZPW01000001.1, forward strand.
AGGGTATGCCCTGAGGTGACGTAACATGATCGGCCGCCAACAATGTAACATCTCGGTTGGCATCGGGTATTTGTGACAACGTAGCCGTGAGCCTAAACCTCGAAGTGACAACCATTTTCTACGCCCGCGTCAGCGCGCAGGCCCGACGGCCGTGAAGGGCATAAGGGCGCAACCGCCGTTGCGCCGCCCCAAAGCGGTGACGGCGCTCAATGCGGGGCCTGTAGGGCTGCCCCACGCCTTCGTTTCGGCGCGCCCGGCTACTCATGTGGTAACGCTGAAATTCACCAATCGACGATTCTCCGGACCTTTGGCCTTGGCGTGCAGTAATTGCGCTTTCTGAACTTCCCGAATAGGAACGAGATGGGGCAAACAAGAGGTTGAATCGCATGAACAACGCAAGCGAGCAGACGCGCACGGACCTGTTGGAACTGACCGCAGACATTGTCGCCGCCTATGTCCAGAACAACGCGACGCCGGTGGCCGGTCTCCCGGATTTGATCGCCAGCGTCAATTCTGCGTTGTCGAACCTAGTCCAGCCGGTTGAGCCACCGACGCCAATGCTCACGCCAGCGGTGAACCCCAAGAAGTCGGTGTTCCCCGATTACATTGTGAGCCTTGAGGACGGGCGCAAATTCAAATCTATGAAGCGTCACCTTGGTTTGCTCGGCATGACGCCCGACCAGTACAGAACCAGATGGGGTCTGGCGAAAGACTATCCTATGGTGGCACCTAGCTATGCGGCTCAGCGGTCGGCCCTTGCAAAATCTTCTGGCCTAGGTCGCAAGACCGTTGCAGCAGCACCTTCAAAGAAGGTCCAAACAAAAAAGCCCGCTCCTAGGCGGCCAAAGTCCTGAGGTGATTAGATGAACAGGACCGCGGCTTGTAGTCCTCTTTTCCGACTAGGCTTTATGGCAGTGCTCCTCGTTGGCGCGCTGACGCTGCAAAGCGCATCCATGGCAGAAGAGACGAACTCGATCTTCCCATCAAACCTAACTGGCACTTGGGAGCCCAGTGTAGATTATTGTGGCAAGACCGATGCCGAAAAGACGGTAGGAACGGCCCTGATCATCTCAAATCCAGACGGCGAAAATAACGCTGGGCCGTCGTTTGTATTCCGCAGCTACGAAGGCGAAGGGGGCGACTGCAATATCCAATCAGCGAAGGCGGCGGGGCTTGCGTTGAGGTTAGACGCCCAATGCAGATCTGAGGAACAGCCTTACACGAAAGAATCGCTTCGGCTTGAGGTTGGGGCGGCAAGTGACGTCATTTCTCTACAAAGAGCTGCGGCAACGGCACCGGAAATATACTACCGGTGTTCTTTGCCCGTCGTGTCAGCACGGCGGGAGGCAAGTGAGTGTTTTGATATTTCAAAAGGGCAGCCGGAGCACTTGTTCGGCCAACTAACCTACCGGATATTCCCTGGATCACCAAATTTCGAAGATGTGAAGGCAGGAGACGAACCGGAGCCAGCCTACATACTCCGTCTAGCCTCGCCTATTTGTCTGACAGGGGATGAGTTCGTAAACGAGGCTGATCAAGTTTCCACGGTTCAGCTCTCTGGAAGCCCCGCCGTCGAAGCTTTGCTTCGTTCACTGGTAGGAAGCGAGGTTTATGTCCGACTTGCCGAGAAGGCGGGCGCGACCACGGCTCATCACCACGCGCCCCTCATGGCGACGGCCGTCGAAGTCAATTTAAGCCAAGATACCACTGACGAGTATGGGACCGCAGCCACCACTGTGAGAGCATTCTACTATGCTCTTGAGCAGGGTGACGGCGTTCAAGCAGCGCAATACGTAATCCCGGAAAAGCGGAGGCATGGCCCCCTCTCCGCTGCCGCGATCACCGCATTCTATGGGCATCTCAAGCAGCCTTTGCAACTGACCAGCATCGAGCCGCAACATGCCGACGAATTTCTCGCCCGTTACGGTTTCGCGAGCAAATCGGGCATTTGTGTAGGACGCTCCATTGTGCATACGGTTCGTAGGGGAAGCAAAAACCTCATATCCTCGATTCGAGCGTTAGATGGCTGCTAATACTTTCTTAGCTGTAACGGGTAGCCATGCCTTCCCATCTCAGTCACTCCGAATTCAAGGCCTACTGCCTTAGAGTTTGGGTCGCAGAGTGATTGCAAAACCAGCCGTCCACGCGGTGCGTTAAAACCGGCTCAAAATTGGAACCTCCACATGTCAAAGTTTGGCATCCTTCTTGTTCTTCTTGCGACTTACATCAATCCTGCCTCTGCAGCGTGTGATATCCGCTTGAAAGGGCCGGTCCCAAACTGCCCAGCCGTCGCATACAGCATTGAGGATTGTGATCAGACGTCAATGGTGGGAAAAAAAGGGACAAAAGTCTATTTCACTATAATTCACATTATGACGAACGGGATGGTGTTTGCCGGTGGTGGCCATGAAGCGGCAGTCGAGCTCAAGAACCTACTTTTCAAAAACTGTCGGTTCTCGTTTCTAGATCGAATGGATCAAGAAAGCCCAGAGTACGCCTCACACCTTGTGGTAAAATAGGATCGCAAAGTTGTCTCAATTCACTATGACGCGGGTTTCTTATATACTGATGGCATGCCTGTATGGGATATATAGGTCGCTCTATAACGTGCGATCCAAACATATAGCCAACCTTAAGTTCAAAACTTAACTGCAGCGACGGGATATCACTATGAATTTGCGCAGGTATGTGATGGGCGGGATGGCTCTCGGGTTATTGTCTGGACCTGCGCTGGCCTCAATGCCAGTCCTGACAGCTTCGCCCAATCCAGCGACGTCAGCGACCTGTACGCACTGGGCAATAGAGCAGGATGAGGACACCCTGTACATGTGGGGAGCTACCGAGAGCGGCGAATCTTCAAAAGCGGAAGCAATTCAACGGCTTATAGGGTCGTGTATGGGCCGCAAAATTCCCGATATCGTTGGTTGGGGCTCAAGTGTTGGGTTCGACGAAGCTTACTGCAAAAAACACGCTCGTGCCGCGATATGCGTTAAGGGCAAGAGCCCGGAAAAGCCCTAGGGGGTGTACGATATGCCTCGCACTGATATCACGGATTGTCCAATGACCCACTCCGTTGCGTCGCGCCTAGGCTCTGAAAATTATTAGTGCGGTTTTGATATTGGCAAACGCTCCGGTTTGATTAGAGTCGTCTAACGGTTAGTGTGGGGTGTAGTTTTGGCTTGTCGTTTGCTTCTTACTTCTGGGCTATTGCTGGGGCTGCTCAGTAGCGTCGAGGCCTCGCCGCTTTTTGAAATCAACTCTTGGATTGGCTTCCAGAATTACGATGCCACTGGATGCATCATGATCTCCCCGTTTCCGGACGGAAAGACCGGGCTGGCGGTGGAGATGGTTGATTCTGATGACATCACTATTGGTGTTCGCTGGATCGAGGCGGACTACTCAGCGATAATGGGACAGGACATTCCCGGCAAACTTCTTATCGATGGTGACCCACCTATCGAGGTCGTAGGGCACTTCGTGCAGAAAGACTACCTTCGATTCTCCTCTGAACGTAAGGGTCTGCTCAAGCATGTGTTCACCGCTGGACGGTCAATGAGGTTGGATTACGGGGATGGGGGCTGGGTTGCCGCACCCCTCAGAGGCACGACAAAGGCAGTGGAGCGACTTACCGCTTGTGCCGACAAGCAAAGAACGGCGGCGCAATTTGACCCTAAGCCATCGTCGTCTCAGAGCGTAGATAGCACTCCCAAATCCGATCAGCCCTCAGCCTCACCCTTCCCATCGTTCATTGGTGACAAAGGCTCGCTTGTTAATCAGAATTCTTTCCTCTCAATCTCTTTGGGGGATTTGATCACTAAAGAAAAGCTTCAGGCAATCTTCCCTATGACTGACATCGAGTTTCAAATGTACCCGGAAGATGGAGAATGCACGGATGGTTGTTATAACATTGCAAGCACAGATAAGGAGTCGTTTAAGGCGTTCTTGAAGGTCAATAAGAATGGCAATTTGCTAAGTTATTCTTTCTCCGGTTCCTCGGTGTCAGATTCAAACGGAAACAAGTCCGGCCAACCCTTTAGCGAGATTAAGGTATTTTCCGAGATCAAATGCGAAAGCGGTTACTCCATGATGTGTTCTACGACGCCTGACGCCGTTCAATATATAGATCCGGATATTTCTTGCGATCTTAAAGACGCCCTCACAGAGACAGCCGACGGAATATCGTTTGTTAAGGACCGCTCCTGTTTTAAAATCACATCCTTCTTTTTTGACAAAACCTGATCTTTTTGGGCACTGACAGTCAGCCCGACTGTCCCATGTGTGATTTCTCACGCAACAGATGAATTACGCTGAAGGAGATTGGAATGTTGAAAGCCGGGATCTGCCTTGTAACTGCTTCCCTTGGCATCAGCGTCGCAAAGGCTGATACTTTTGACTACCGATGCAAGTTTGGCGTCAAAATCTATCCCCTTACGGTGGATACCGACGCAAACACTCTCAAATGGAGAGGCCAAACTTACCAAATAACTAAGTCAACCTCCGACAGTGACTATAGCGTGTGCGCCAATTACGGATGGCACGTAGAGGGCAACCGCACGTCTTTTGACTTCTGTACCGCAACTCAGGGGTATGGGGAAATTAAAAAGGAAGGAGAGGTTCAAGCGCAATGCGACATCAAGAGCTGACGCTTAGTCAGTCCTACACGGCGGGAAGCGCTAATTGGGGAGTCGGTGTTTCCCGACTACATTGTGAGCCTAGAGGGTGGGCGCAAAGTCAAATCAATGAAGCGCCACCTCGGTTTGCTGGGCATGACCCCGGACCAGTACAGAATCAAATGGGGTCTGGCGAAGGACTATCCTATGGTCGCGCCAAGCTACGCGGAATCGGCTTGCCTCTGCAACTAGACCTCGCGGCTAGCCATTCAAAAAATCAGGGACGCGATGATGATCCCGACGCTCGCGAATGACCCTGCCGCCTTCATTCGTTCTTGAATTTTAGTGATACCTAAAATATCATTTTCGAATGTCTGGATGCGGTTTTACAGAATGGGCTCGCCGATATGGTGAGTGCGTGGTGATGTCGTGACGATCATCTCTGAGGCCGCCAAACATAGCCTTTGGCCGTCCTCAGCCTTCGACCATAATGGACTGTCTCGTCCTGTCACCGGTCACATCTGATGTCCCGACACTTCGCGAACGAGGCCGACTTCCACCAGCGCATTATCGACAATTCCGACGCCTTCCCTGCTCTGTTTCGGGGCGCACCGGCGGCTCGTACTTTGTTTTGGGCTCATGAGCTTACACTTCATGATGCCGGTCGCGGCGGCGGAAACGGAAGTGCTGACTTGATGACCGTCGACGAGACCGGGATGGTCTGGCTTATCGAGGTAAAGTTCAATTTCTCGCTCGAATCTGGAACACAAGTTTGGCACGGCCAACTGGCGAGGTACCGCAATGCGTTGATGACAATGAGCTGGCAGGAGATCGTGCGTTATACGCATCGGTTCCTTACAGGCTTCGAGCAGACCAAACCTCAGCTTCCCCTCCGAAAGAATGCAGGCAGCCTTGATGAATGCATCGGCGAGTGGCTGGTCGCGGCCGAAGCAGAAGCAGCCCCTGATGGCTCGATTGCGTCGATAATGGCGGAGCGACTTCGTTCCGGCAATTTTGGTATTATGCTGGTGTCGGATTACTTCAAGGCATCGGATCGCGCCGCGGCCGAATCCTTTGCGCACACGGTGCATGGCGGCCCAGTCGCATATGCAGTCGTCAATCCGGATGAGACCGGGTTTCATTGGCACGTAAAATACTTCCGGCCGGGAGCCGATCCAGGGTCGGTAATAAGTGCAAGTGTGACGAGCGATTTCGTGCCGGAGAAAATGCAGCTCGTTACACCAACCCGGCTTCGCTCGCTAGTATCTCCCGCCTGTCGCAATCTTCTCGACGCCATCGTCTATCCTCGGCTTCACGCACTTGGCTGGAATGAGCGGCACGTGGCAAAGCGTAGTGCATTCAATGCTATTATTCCCGTTGGCGGAAGTTCGATTCCTCTTCTGGTTGTCGGCACATCTGAACTGGATGCGAAAGCGCTGGAGCGTCACGCTAAAATCGACGGTGGTCAGACGCTCAAGATCAATCCGCGTTTCAAGGCAGTCCTGAATCAAACGGGGAATCTGGCCTTCGTAAACACCTACATGAAGCGCTTCTACGAATTGGGGTGGCGTGGTCGTAGGCGCGAGAACAAGCATTTACGTTGGGGAGTAACAGATATCTCGGCCGAGGAGATCAGCGCATCAGAAGCTGCAATGATCTACTATCCTGTTGAAGATCAACGGGACCATAGTGGTAGAGAGGGTGACGCTGAAAACCTGTCAAATTTCTTTGCCGCTTTTGACGAAATGATTGCGTCGATGCCGAAAGCTACACTGGCTGGCGGTTAGCGTGCCTTCTCGGTGATGTATCCTCTGCCAGCCCGAGCATTCACGTCGAGCCAAGCGCCCGGCGGAGGTCCGCCAACTCGGAAACGAGGCGCTGCCCCGCGGTCTGGAGCGACTTAGCTATTTCATGGGCCTCATTCTGTTCGATGACTACGGCCGTGCGCTCTGGCTGCTTTGATCGGAAAGTAAGCGTCCGCAGCACGAGCAACCAGTTACCTTGTTGGTCAAGCACAACTTTGCCGACGCCGTGAGCCAGCGAAGCGCGCAAGCCCTCGTGGGGACGGAAGGCCGACAGCGCTGCCGCCGATGCTTTCCCCTCCGAAGCGAAGGCCCCAGTGGTCCCAATCAAAGTCGCCAATTCTTCGAAACGGTGTCCAACCAGATGGGGTAGCTTTGCTGCAGCGCCGTCCATCGTCGTGCTCGCCATCACGAGAAGTGTCTCGCTAACGGCCACCTCACTCCGCGCAAATAAATCGAGGCAACGTCCACGCCATGCGTTTACGGCCGTGATGGCGTGAAGCCACTGATCGTTGCTGTAAGCAGGAATGGCTGTCGTCTCGGTATCCATTCGGAAACACTATATTAGCTGTGGCGTACCAATACGTTGGCCGCTACGCGCCAGCAAGAGCTTCGCCGCCTTTAAGAATCCGATAAATCTGCATTCTTGAGCAGCCTACTACCCTAGCGATTTCCGCAGGTCCCTTTCCGTCTGCGTTCAACTGAAGTATCTGGTCGCGATCAAGCCGCTGTTTACCGCCTCTGTAGACACCATCACCCTTGGCCTTTTCAATGCCCTCTCGCTGCCGCTCCTTGATAAACCGCCTCTCCATCTGAGCTACCATTCCCAAGACCGTCAGAACGATGTGGCCCATCTCACCACGGGTCGAAACATGTGGGTCGAGGACAGTGACGAAGGCCCCCCGCTGCTCACACTCGTGGATCAAATTCAGAACGTCGCGCGTGTCACGACCAAGCCGGTCGAGCCGAGTGACGACCAGTTCATCCCCCGGCCGTAGAAAGTCGATGATGGTGGCAAGCTCCACTCGGCCTTCGCGGTTGGCGCCAGAGACCTTCTCCGAGCGGATGATGTTGCATCCTTCGGCCTTGAGCTTGGCCATTTGCGTTTCGAGATCTTGGTCGACGGTGCTGACGCGGGCATAGCCAATGCGGCTCATTTGTGTCACCTCAAGGTTTAGGCCCGAGGCTACACTGTCACAAATAGTCGATGTCAACCCAGATGTTACACGGCCCTTGCCGCGTCATGTGACGTCACCTCAGGGCATACCCTGATGCTATGCGATGCCAGCGTTGCGCGTCCTCGTCAAAGCGGTGCGCAAATAAACTTTTGTGTTCGCACCATCTGAACCCACTTTCCAATCCCCCGCTGATTTTTTCTCGGGCAGCCGTATGCTTGACACGACAAATAGGCGCGATTTTGCCCCTCTTACTCTGAAGTTAAATTTGGATACCGAGGCTGTGTGCGTTCACAGTTGCTGGCGAACCCTTTGGGCTAGACAACTGAGCAAACGACATTCGATTGCAGCTTAACCTTCAGATCCAGCCCACCATGCTGCCCGACCGTATCAGTCGTCTAGCGCTCACCAAGCTGAAACTTGGGATCGACTGGAGCGCTGGTTTCGTCGACGACGCTATCGTATTCTCGGCCAATGAGGACGAGCACAAAGCCACCGAAAAACGTTACGCTGGTGATGGCAATCAAACCGAGCGCCCACCATTCGGGCACTGAGAAATACCAAGCCCAGCCGAGTGCTTGGAGCAGTGGCGAGATCACCAGCATCCATGCGCCGTAGACACCATCGGTGTTAAGGCGGCTTCTTGTGGTTACCCTGTATTTGATCGGCACGTTTCCTCCCCGGGCACCCCATGGTGTCTGACCTATTTTTGATGCAGCTTAGTGGCCATGTGCAACCTCTACAACATCACCACGTCGCAAGAAGCCGTCCGCCAGTGGACCCGGACTTTGCGCGACATCTTAGGCAACCTTGAGCCGTCGATAGACATATATCCCAACCAGTTCGGCCCGGTCGTACGCAACGCATCAGACGGCGCACGTGAGCTTGCCAATTTGCGCTGGGGAATGCCGACGCCATTAGACCGCGTTAGGGGCAACGCCGACTCCGGCACAACTAATATCCGCAATCCGCAATACGGCCACTGGCAGCAGTATGTCGGCGTCGAGCATCGCTGCGTCGTGCCGGTGACGAGCTTCGCAGAGCCCAGCCCCACGCGGAATGACAAGGATCCCGAGACAGGCGGCATTCAGCGGAACTTCTGGTTTGCCCTGAACCAGGACCGCCCGCTGTTCTTCTTCGCTGGCCTCTGGACCCGCTGGCAAGGGGTGCGCAAGGTCAAGGAAGGCCCCGGCGATCACGAGGTTTATGGCTTCATGACCACCAAGCCGAACGCCCTGATTGCGCCCATCCACGAAAAAGCTATGCCCGTGATCCTGACGACGCCGGAGGAAACCGAGATATGGCTTACCGCCCCATGGTCTGAGGCCAAGCGCCTGCAGCGAACGGCACCGGATGACGCCCTTGTGATTGTCGAGAAGCCCGCGACGCAGATCAAGGTTCCCGAGCAGGCACCACCACCGCCAAGACAAGGCTCGTTGTTCTAGTGGCTGGCCTTCGGATACTGTCGCATGTAGCACCGGGCCTTGCGATTGCCATCTTTCTTGAAATCTTGGCCGTGGTGTTTGTTCGTCGTAACCGGCGTTAGCAAATCGGCGGCAGGTGATTGAAATGCCGGGCTGTTAGCGCCAGTTATTCATCCCTCCAGACCACGCGCCGCACCATGCGGATTTCAACAAGCCGCCTCACGCGTATCCTCAGGCCCTCGGATGCACTTGGCAGCAGGATATCGACGTCAAGATCGCGACGTTTGCACCGCTCGCAGCGCATGTGCCGGTCAACGTCCCAAAACGGAATGTCCCCCACCAATTTGGCGAGGTCACCCGGCAGATAGTGCCGCGTGATGTTGCAGTTGACACATCGGACGCGGATCAGCTGACCAACCTCATGTGCTTTGCACAGGGTCTGCACGAGGCGGCGGGGTTTTCTGGGCTGCTCCGGCATGGCCAAAAATAGGAATGAGTTCCTCGCCATGTCAATTCGCCCTTGACATTTATGTTCCCTTTTTGTTCACTGTGACAATGCAGCGTTTGGAGTCATTGCCATGGACCGCATTGTGACACTCAACAGTCGCCAGGAGGCCGCCCTCCAGGCTCACGCCGAGGATTTCATCGCCGTCCACAGGGCGACGTGATGAAGGCGCTCAAGGAAATGATCGTGCTCAATGGGCATCTTCAGGAACGACTTGACGCCCTCGCCGCACCTCGCCGCGCGACACGTTAGGAGGAGCCGCAATGGGTAGGATGCACTTAGATGCTGCAGCTAAGGCCGAACTGCATTCCGAAGCGGAGAAGCTCATTGCCCGCTACGACAGCCCGCTTGAGACGGTGAAAGCGCTCATGGCCTACAACTGCGAGCTTGAGACCCAGATACTCGCCATAGCCCATCGGCATCCCGGGATTGTCTCAATCGGATACGACGATACGCCGCCTGTTCTGGGATGAGAGTGACAGTGCTCCATGCAAGAATTTATCGAGTTCATACAGAGTAACTCTGCGTTAGTGGTCGCCAATCCAGCGGCCTTCGCCACGTTTGCCGCGTTGTTCGGCGGCGCCGGATTTGCAGTTGGGCGTTATTTCCTTACTGAGCGCATCGCCAATCTGGAAAGTCGGATTGCGAGGCGTGACGAGGAGATTACGGACCTGAAAGCCAAGCAGAAAGCACCAGAGCCGGAAGTCCCTGTGCCTCTATTCGAGATGACTGAGGTTCTTCCCCCTGCACCGCTCAACTTCAACCGGCTGTTAGTCCAGCGGAAAGACAGCCTCCATGTCGGATAATTTGCTCCCCCAACAGAAAGCACCCAAGCTGATCGTTGTCACCGCCTTCGACCGCGATGAGACCGGCGACCTCCAACCCGTCTTCGGACCGGCAGAGCAGCCGACTGAGGATCGAGCGATACGGACTGCGAGGGGACTGGCGGGCAAGCATGCTGGCGTCATTGCGTGGTCGCGCGATGCCAACCCTTCGCTTGGCGAATATGGGAGCCCACCACTTTGTCGGCGGCGACGTGCCGGATAGCGTTGGCTTGGCCCGGCAGATCTAACCGGGAGGGAGGAACATGTTTTCCTCCTTGGCAGCTGCTTCGAATGCCTTGCGGGCTTCTTGAGGTGGTATCTCGTCGGCCAGAGCGGCCATGCAAACGCGCATCGCGTAGTCCCATTTTGCCCTTTGTTGGTCCACTTCATGAGTTGCTCGGCGGCACCCTGGACATGACTAACCCCGTAGCGAAGGCCAGGACGTTCGGTCTGACGTAGACGGGAGGGTTGAACCAATGGAGAGCCATGAGCGCTATTCGCTGCCATCAATGACAAAGGAGAGATTCAAGGAGGTCGCCATCATCAAACCTTCGCCCTCCGCCAACCGGCCCACCAAGCTTCCCATTGGGAACAGAAC